>CAYXFG010000018.1:0-12157 GCA_964464225.1 uncultured Holosporaceae bacterium | reverse complement strand
GAAGATCAAATCAGAAATGGATGCCCAAAGAAAGGTGTTCCAGGAGGGAGCGCTTAAAAACGGGCTAGATGCCGCAACAGCCTCAAAAATCTTTGATAGCATGGCGAAATTTTCTGGTTATGGTTTTAACAAATCCCATGCCGCGCCCTATGCTCTGATCGCCTACCAGACGGCTTACATGAAGGCTAACTTTCCCCATGAATTCATGGCTGCCACCATGACCTATGATATGAACAACACCGATAAGTTAGGAAGTTATGCCCAAGAGGTTAAGCGCCTCAAAATCTCCCTCATGCCGCCAGATATCAACAAGTCCTACGCAGTGTTCCATGTAGACCCCTCGGGAGGGGAAAAAGCAATTCACTATGGCCTGGGGGCCATTAAGAATGTGGGCACCTCCGCAGTGGAAGAGCTGATTCGCGAAAGAGAGCAAAATGGTCTTTTTACCTCTCTGGAAGACTTTATAGGACGTGCCCCTTTGAAAACTTTAAACAAGCGACAGCTCGAGGGCTTGATTCTGGCCGGTGCTTTCGACAGCCTCTTTCCAAGTCGCCGCACCCTCTTCGAAAACATTGACCTGATCCTTAAAGAGGTAGCCAGTAGGAAGCACGGCCTAGCTGAAAAGACCCAACAGGCTCTTTTCGCCGGCGCCAAAAAGGAAGAAGCTCCTCCTCTTGATCTGCCAGCCTCCGGCGCTTGGTCTGCCCATGAACTCCTTCAGAAAGAATATGAGAGCCTGGGGTTTTATCTTTCAAACCATCCTTTGCAAGACGTCTCTCTTCCTGACTCCCTCAAAGGGAAAATTTTAATAAGCAGCGCCTTAGAAAAATTTGTGGGCAATTCCCTCATTATGATGGGACTGCCAACAGCCTTTAAGAAAAGACTATCCAAAAAAGGAAGGCCTTTTGGTTTCCTTTCTTTATCCGACCCGGGTGGGAATTATGAAGTCCTGGTTTTTCAAGAAAAGATAGAAGGAATCCGGGCAGCTTTAGATAAAGGCTCTGCTCTTATCCTTTACTTATCTTGCAAACGGCAGGAAGCAGGAGAGCTAAAGTTATCTTTGAATGACTTTAAGCCCCTCTCAGAGCTGAGCCCAGGCGAGGGTTCTAGACCTGATAATTCTTGCCATTTCCGAATCCATCTTCGAAACCCAGATGATGGGCTCCCCCTCAAAAATATCCTGGAGAGATGCGCCGCAGGCAGCTCTCGTGTTTTCCTGACAGTGCCCCATCCCTCTACCCAGCGGGTCTCCTTACGGTTAGAACGCCTTTACTCTTTGCCAGATACCATCTTGGAAGAAATCCGAAGTTTCGCGGAAATAGAACCCTTCTAGTTAAGTTCGCAGGGGTATAGAGACGATGCTCACGTTGAGAGGAGATGTCTTAAGATGCCTTCCCTTACTTCGGTGTGAGAAATATCTGGACAGGGCGAGTCCTCTCCTAGAAAATGATTGTATTATCACTCAAATCGATGAGGTCAGAGCAGTAAGAAAACGGCTTCTTTTTATAGGGGGCTAACAAAGAAACTCTCCTTTTTTATTTTCTTTACTGGGCAAGTTTTTTAATCCAATGAGATTGCTGATATGTCTTATTGGCCGCCAACTCTTTTGTCTTCAGCTCTTGAAACCCGCGCCCCAAGCTGACACTCTCGTAACCCTTGTCTATGGCATATTCGTACAGCTCAAGATAGCTGGTCCTATAGAGATTGTGGTTCTTGGGCACTAGATCTCTGAGAATAGCCTGACTTTGATAGTGAAGGGTTTTTGAAGAAGGAAACTCTAGGGCCAGAATGCTTTGCACCGCGTCGCCAGTCTCCTTGCAGTATCTTATGGAAATACGGACATGTGCGCCGCCTCGGTTCAGCAGCATTTTATCCAAGATTTCCCTGGAAAATATGTTGGGAACCTCGTATTTACGACAATGGGAATCATGGGTCATTTCCGTGATCTGTAAGACCTGTTCCGTAATTTCGTCATCTACAAACGATCTAAGAGAATAGTTTTCTTCTACAATTCTCTTATGGCGGCGGTTGTTGCTGAAGTACCTCCGGCTGGTTTGGTTGTCAAAGATGGTTTCGAGAGAGCTCTCTATGCTTGTAACGCTCCCTATGCTGGCCCCTATTTGAGAATAACCCCTGTTCTCCAAAAGAGATGGGTTTTCCTCGTTTCTTATGCAGGGAAGAATAATATACTCTGCCCCCAGCTGTAGCGCCCTCTTTTCCTCCTTATCCAAAAAGGCCCTTATGCTTTCTATAATGAGGTGGCCCTCTAAAGCCGCTGAAGGGGCATCAGACACCTGCTCCCAATAAACTAACCAGCCTGGGGTCCAGCTGAAAGCTCTGTCTTTATAAGAGTGTGCTTTACATTTCTCATTGTACGGTACTTAAACCCTGCACAAAAATTTGCAAAACCACTTAAAATTCTTGAGGATCTTACTCTGTATGGATTTATTTAAGCCCACTGGACAAAGCCTCCCCTCCTCTTTAACATCAATAATGTCAGCCCTTCCCCCTCTTGCTCAAGGCTAGACAACTACGGACAGCTGCATGGAAAAAATTGAAGTAGAATCTAGATATATTGTTAAAAATTCAAAGCTTCTCCATGGTTTCATTGAATCTAAGCTCAAGCTATTTTCTCTAGAGGATAACAAGAAAGAATGCGATATATATTACGATTCCCCAGATGGTAAATTATTTAAGCAAGGAATATTTATAAGACTGCGTGATAATTCTACTATTGATTTTAAGTTCAACAAAGATGATTTTCTGTCCGATAGACCTGAGGGAGAGCACACAAGTTGTTCTGAATTATCATTTTTATATCCCTTAAAGACCTCAGAATTTAGTAAATTTTGTGAAATACTGAAATTCTTAAAGCTAGAAGTTCTTAATGAATGCAATTTCGAAGCATTCATGGAAAAAAACAAGATTGAAAAATCCATAACAATTTTAAAAAATAGAAAAAAATTCAAAAAGGATCAAATGGTAGTTTGCATTGATGAAATAGAAGGGCTGGGCACATTCATTGAGATTGAGGCTCTAGTGGACAATGATTTAGAAATTCACAAGACAAAGGAAATTATAGACTCTTTTCTGACTCCTGATCTAGATTTTGTACGCTTAACAACTGGGTATGTTGCTCTTTCCTGGAAGGAAAAAAACTTTGAAGTTTACAAAGCTGGAAAATATCATACAGCAGAAGATAGGGCTCTTTTCAATACTCTTTAACATTTACAATGATCTATCTTTTAGGTCATGTAAAATTTACAAGCAGACCACGCAGGCCTTTTCAAGTTTATCAAAATATCTTTTTTGCGAAACTACAAAAAAGAAAAAAGTGATGAGCAAATTTCATTTTTATTCAATTCATTATCTCTTGAAAGATTGATTGCAAAAAAAATTCTTAGTGCTATAGTTTGGTGCAAATAGAGTCTCTATTTCCTGGAGGTATAATGATTAAACTATTATTATTTAACCGCCCTTCTTCTATTTTTTTTCAGAGAATAAATAAGCATAATTGCTCCCATACAAGCCTGCAGGAATATTTTAGGAAAACCATTGAGAGAGGAGATCTCTTAAAAATGCAACGCTGCTATAACATGCGATACCAATGAAATGAGATTTTTTTTAATTCTGTTGATGATATTCCCTTTGTGTTTCACAAGCAGCCTGGAGACAGAGTTAGAAAGTAAAAATAGCAAAAGAAAAAAAATGAAAACATTAGACAGTTATTTTGGAAAACCAGGGTCTTCTGGAAGTGGATCCTCAAAAGAAGCTGCGGCGTATGTTGATCAAAATCTTGCCCTTAAATTGATGGGTGTAGAATTCGATGAATGTGGCTGTATATGGTTTATGGATGATTTTTCAAGGGACGTCACCCAACGACTTGCCGTTTCCATGGTGGGCAAGGAATTAACTATTATGCCAACAGAAGAAAAACACTGTTTTGGCATATATAACCTAGCCAATCATACCTCTACGCCCTGTGCCAAGAAAGCAAAAATTGAGCAAAAATATCGAAATTGCTATGCCTGTGTGCGCGCCATTGGATTTAATCCTGCCTTCTATAATGTTTGCCAAACAACATTATCAGATCAACAGAAAATTTATAACCTAACTCCTCATAGTGTTTATCTAGCTGCTTTCTCTGCAAGCAACATTAAGGTTGGTATCACACAAACGGAAAGATTAACAACTCGTCTAACAGAACAAGGAGCACGACTAGCCGTTATTTTAGGTGAATTTAAAGATGCCTATGCAGCAAGAGAGTTAGAAGAATCTGTCAATAAAAATCTGGGGGTCCCAGACGTAGTCACCATGAAAAAGAAATTTGAGCTAGCCAAAGGACCTTTGGAGGAAGAAGAACGTCGGGAGATTGAAAAAGCACTTTTGGAAAAGTTTCTTATTGTAAAATCTCAGTATGTTTTGTCTTTCGATGCTCAAGTTAGAAATTTTGATCAATATTATTTTAGAGGAGAATCTTTAGCTTTCGATACCATAAGTAGTATTGGAAAACTAGAATCTCCATTATCTGGAGTTTTTGTAGGAAGCATTGGGGATGTTTCTTTTCTTCGCACTAAACCAGGAAATGTTGTCAAGATCGCCTTGAAATCATTGCTTGGAACTGGGAAAGTTTTTTTAAAGGAAACCTAGATAGATAAAGGTTTGAAAATATCATGCTGACAAAAGAACAACTCCACGATAAATCTTATGAAGCAGTTATGACGCTTGGAAGCATTATTGAAGATGATTTCTTTTTTGATCTTGATATTTTCAACAAAAACGAAGTTTTGAATCTATTTAAGAACTCTCACCATCTTCCCCATGAACAACTTAATAAGCTAAAAACACATTTCCTGGATTACGAAATTTATTTTGCAGGACCCTTTGAAGAGAGATGCTTTTTCTTCAAGGAAAAAAGAGAGCAAGGCAGAAATGTCATAGTCTCTTTATCGAGCAAAATAGACGAGACCTTCATTTACAGAAAGTATGGCGAAGTCTTGAAACTCTCCAATGCAGGTCGTTATGTTTCTGCCTGCATATTTAATCAGAGTTTTTATGAAAAAATATCAAAACCCCTCATCCGATTGGTGGCTTTATATCACCCGGAGAATTTTCCTCTTCCTAGATTTCCTTTAGGCATATCAGACATCTGTCGCTCCTTAAGAGAAGATTTGTATGGTGTTGCTAAACTATCTGATATGCAGCTGGGAAAGACTGTTGAAGATGTTTACAGCGAAATTTTGACTGAGAAACCAGACATTATTGGTATTTCTGTTACTTTCGGGCAACAAGATGTTTTAGAAGAATTACTAGATAGGGTCGTCTCAGTTCCTAACTACAATCCCTTATTGGTCGTTGGCGGCAGCCTGGCTGCTCTAAACTACGCTAAGATCCTGACGAGATATCCAAAATCCCTCATAGGAACGTCAACGGGTGAACCTACTTTTTCGGATGTCGTCAAATATTGGCGACAAGAGATAAACGTACATGAAATTAAGAATATTGCCTATTTGGATGAAAACTCTCAAATAAAGATCACCGGAACTCTAAAGCCACAGCACCCTAATGAAGGAGTGCCGGAATTAGACCTCTTGGAAGAAACCCTTAAACATAATGGAGTTATGCAACTTGAGTCTACAAGAGGATGCAGCTACGCTTGCTCCTTTTGCCCTCGATCTCATAAGGGCGTTTGGATTGGCCAGTCTATGGATATTATCCAAAAACTATTGCCAGAAATCAGCAACATTTATGACAGATATCCCTACATAGCTAGAAAGATCTTCCTGGTAGACGAAGAGTTCATTGGCTATAAAGAAGATTCCTTGACAGACACTCGCATAAAAGATGTGGCAGATACTTTTTATAAATATGGGTTTTCTTTTGAAACCAGTGCGAGAGTCGACCAGGTGTATCGAAGGACCAAGGATAAAGAGTGGCATGTAGAAAGGATCAAGCTCTGGAAGTACCTCATTAGTCATGGACTAGATAGAGTCTTGTTTGGAGTTGAATCTGGCGTAGATTCAATCTTAGCGAGGTTCAATAAAAAAACCACCAAACAGCAAAACGAAAATGCTATAAGAATACTATCAGCCTGTAAGATTCCAGTACGTCTTACTTACATCACGTTTGATCCTCTAATGACCATGGAAGAATTGATCGAATCTTACAAATTTTTGGGACGAAAGGATTTAATTTTAAAACCACAGACTCTTGAAGAAGGAGATCTGTTTGATGCTATACACAATGAAGAATTCCTTCAAAACAACAACCAGGGAAGAGCTCTTTACACGGAAATCACATACATGCTGGTCTCTATGGAATGCCTAATAGGATCAAAGTATTTGCAAATGGTGGAAGAAGAGGGCCTAGCCAGAGACTACAAATACTCCATGGGGAGAAGGGACGCTGCCTATCGAGACTCAAGAATTGGACTCCTGAGCCACTGCAGCCAATTGTGGGTAGATAGGAATTTTTCTCTAGACTATACGCTTAAAAGCGTTGAAAAAGTTTCTCCTAAGCCCAACCGACCTTATGTAAGAGAGTTGAGAAATGTTGTGAAAAAATTTTCATATGAATTTTTAGGCAAGGGTTTGTATTTAATTACGCAAGACAGCACGCTCATTGATAGAGAGACTCAAAATGAAATATCCTCGTTAGCCAGTGAATGGCTTAACGCTGAGAGTTTTGAGGTGCAGAAAGATATTTTCATAAAATTAATGAATGAGAATTTTGAAAGGCTAAAGGCAGAGTATTTTAATGCTTTCACTCTTTCTAAAGATTTTGTTCCCTCCAATTGTGTGGAGAGGCTTAATGAAGTTATGGATGATTGGAGCTCTCGTACCACCTGGAAGCTTATCAACGACTTTTGAATTAGCCCCTCTCAAAAAGAAATTTGGATGTCTCGAGAAATGGGCAACTTCCTGCGTCTAACAAGACATCAGTATTTAAGCAACGTTATTTGCCGACCAGCGCGAGAGATAACATCGTCAATGTCTTGACAGAAATTCGGGCAAAATTCCTTCCAGGCTATAACAAGTTTTTGAGCTAAAGCGGGAAGGGCAAGTCCTTGTCCCTAGGCCCGCAGCTTTCTTGGGCCCCCTCAAAAGCTAGGCTGGGGCCCGGCTCTTGGCGCTGATTGATGAAATTAAAATAGGTGGCTCCCAAAACTGGACAGTGGGCTACGTAAGCTTTTTGGCGCAAGGTTTGACCAAGAGAAGAGCTTATAAGATGCGTCGAGGCGGGCCAGAGATAGAGAAACAGTGTGAAGCTTTGGGCACCCCTGGATACTCTTAAGATAGAGGATGGAAGGGGTGAAACAAGGAAAATCAACCATTTCCAGAATCCCTTGCCTTTTACCAAATTTTCGCGCTATGCTGAGAGTAAAGAACAAAATAAAAACAAGGAGAAGATGCGGGTCATCTTCGGACGCTGGAAAGCGAGTAAGCCCCGATGGCGCCAGTCACAAGGCAACCGTCCTAACAGGCAGGCGCTTTTCTTGTAGCTTTGGCGGCTTCTGCACGAACCTCTTCTTCCGCCCAAGGATGGGGGACAAAGATTTAAGGCAAAAGGCATCCCTCCCTTAAATTCTAAGCATGGACTTGTTAACTCTTTAGATAGGGTGCTTGAGCTTTCAGGCAAATTTCATTATGATGTAGGCTCAATTGGTCTTTCATTAAAGTAGGTAAGTATGGCCGGCAGCGTAAATAAAGTAATTTTAATTGGAAATATTGGCCGAGATCCCGAGATTCGTTTTGCTGCGGATGGCTCCAAGATAGCTAGTTTTTCAGTAGCCACTTCCGAATATTGGAAGGATAAAACTTCGGGCGAGCGCAAAGATCGAACCGAATGGCATCGTGTGGTCATCTTTAATGAAAAGCTAGCTGACATCGTGGAGAAGTATTCCAAAAAAGGCTCGAAAGTGTACATTGAAGGACAGCTTCAAACGCGTAAATGGACAGACCCTGCTACAAATCAAGAAAAGTACTCCACTGAGGTTGTTCTATCCAGATTCAAGGGGGAATTCTCTCTCCTAGATGCTCGAAGCTCCTCAGAAGAGAACGTGTACGTGGAAGCTACCGACAGGTCTCTTTCTACAAGCGCATCCTCCCTGGCTGACCTAGACGACGAAATCCCCTTTTAATGCGCTTTCCTTAGGGAAGCTTTGAGGACCCAACCCAAACAAATGTCAGAGATTCTCCCAAATATTTCAAGCGTCAGCCTTGAAGAAGAGATGAAGAAGTCCTATTTGGACTACGCCATGAGCGTCATTGTGAGTCGGGCTCTGCCGGACGCTCGAGATGGGCTTAAACCTGTTCATAGACGCATTCTGTACTCAATGAATGAGAACGGTCTATATCACAATAAAGCTCACCGAAAAAGCGCCAATGTGGTGGGATACGTGATGGGGGATTATCACCCGCATGGCGATATGGCTATTTACCATGCACTCGTACGCATGGCCCAAGATTTTTCCATGCGCGTACTTCTCATCGATGGACAGGGCAATTTCGGTTCCATGGATGGGGATCCACCGGCCGCCTCTCGTTACACCGAAGCCCGTCTTTCCTATCCAGCACACTACCTTTTAGAGGACATCGATAAGGATACCGTAGGCTTTCAGCCCACTTATGATGAACGTCTAACCGAACCTCTGGTTTTGCCCGCCCGGTTCCCCAACCTGTTGGTTAATGGGGCTGGAGGCATTGCTGTCGGCATGGCCACAAATATTCCTCCTCACAACTTGGGAGAAGTTATTGAGGGCTGCATAGCCTACATTGATAACCCAGAAATCACCCTTGAAGAACTGCTTCAATATATCCCGGGACCGGACTTTCCCACTGGCGGAGAAATCTTGGGACAAGGCAGCATTGTAAATGCTTATAGGACAGGACAATTCCCCATCATCATGAGGGGGAAGTCTCATTTTGAGCAAAATGAAAAAGAACGTGAATCCATCATTTTCACGGAGATCCCCTATCAGGCCAACAAAGCTAAGATTATGGAAAGAATCGCAGAGCTGGTTAACACAAAGGTGGTGGAAGGGATTTCTGACATCCGAGATGAATCTGACCGCTCTGGGGTAAGAATGGTGGTGGAATTAAAAAGGGACGCAGACCCCCACACCATTCTTAATCAGCTCTACAAGTATACCCCCTTACAGGATACTTTCGGCATAAATATGCTGGCCCTAGATGGTGGACGCCCCCAAATTATGGCCCTTAAAGACATGTTGCGCGCCTTCGTTGACTTTCGCTATGAAGTCATTGAAAGGCGCACACGTTATACTTTGGCCAAAGCCAGAGACAGGGGACATATTTTAGTGGGATTGTCCGTCTCAGTTGCCAACATAGAAACTATCATCGAAATTATTCGAAAAGCTCCCGACCCTGGAATCGCTAAAGAGAATCTGATGGCTGTTCCCTGGAAAATCGATGGCCTTGAGGAAATGATCGAGATGATCGAGCCTAGTTTCGAGAGAAGCACTGGGTTCTATCGTCTCACAGAGACCCAGGCTAAGGCCATACTGGACCTGCGCCTTCACCGGCTCACCAATCTTGAGAGAGATAAAATCTCTTCCGAGCTTCAAGCGCTTGTAGAGGAAATAAAAGGTTATATCTTCATTCTCTCTCACCGGTCAGAGATCTTCCGGATCATGAAAGAAGAGTTAAGCGAGGTCAAGGAGAAGTTTGCCACCCCTCGACGCACTCAAATCATAGAGGGCAACTTCAACAGTGATCTGGAAAGCCTTATCCAAAAAGAAGACATGGTCATAACTGTCAGCCACGCTGGGTATATCAAGAGGGTCCCTCTCTCCAGTTATCGTGCCCAGAGAAGAGGCGGAAGAGGGCGTACGGGAATGTCCACCCGTGAAGAAGACTTTGTAGAACAAATGTTTGTGGTCAATACTCACACGCCCATTATTTTCTTCTCTTCCTTGGGGAAAGCTTACGTCTTAAAAGTATACCGTTTGCCTTTGGCCAGCGCTACCTCTAAAGGAAAAGCCCTGGTTAACCTCCTTCCTCTTGAAGCCGGAGAAAAGATCTCCACCATTATGCCTTTGCCCACAGATGAATCTTTGTGGGAGAATCTACATATCATGTTCGCAACCTCAAGAGGCAATGTCAGGAAAAATAGGCTTTCAGACTTTTTGAACATTCGATCCAATGGAAAGATCGCTATGAAGCTGGACCCCGAAGAGTATTTGGTCTCTGTGGCTACCTGTGAGGAAAATTCTGACATCCTACTGTCTACCTATCGAGGACGCTGCATCCGGTTCCAGACCAGCGATATACGCTTGTTCTCCGGAAGAAATTCCAATGGCGTGCGTGGAATCAAGCTACTGGACAATGACTGCGTAGTATCTATGTGTGTCTTGAAACAGGGCTCCTTCACGATAGAAGAGCGCGATCTCTACCTAAAGCAGGTAAGGGCGCTAAGGGGGACCGAAGCTTCGGAAGAGGAAGTTCAAGGAACCGTAGAGCCTGCCAAGCTTTCCCAGGAGAGGTTCAGGGAACTAGCCGCCCAGGAAGAGTTTATCCTTACACTTTCAGAAAAAGGCTATGGTAAACGAACATCCTCTTACGAGTACAGACTGACCGGCCGAGGTGGTCAGGGAATCACCAACATGGAGATCACACAAAAGACGGGTCTCATCTTGGCCTGCTTCCCCGTTAAAGAAGAAGATCATCTCATGCTGGTAACCGATGAGGGCCAATTGATTAGGTCCCGGGTTAAAGAGATCCGCATAGCCGGACGACGGACGCAAGGGGTACGGGTTTTCAGGCTCAACGAAGGGGAATCTGTGGTTTCAGCCGACCGGGTTTTTGATGACGCGGATGTAGAAGAAGCCTTGCCTGGAGAAGCAGGTGAAGATCTCTAAACTTGGGATTATTATCACTCTATGTCTCACCTTCGGGCAAAGCCCTTGCAGTTTCCCGGGAGAGGATCTTCTCCAGGAAACCTGCGAAAAAAATCACTGTTCTAAATACTTTGAGCCCTTAAGAAAGATTCTTGCCACCGTGGAATCTTGTGTCGAAAATTTCTCTAAGGAGACGCCTAGGTGGCAGCTCAATCCCGCGCGGGGCGCTTACGAGTTTTCCTGGTACGGTTATGAGCATGGCATATTTCTGGAAATGCTGGAGGAGGGCACTAAGCTGTACACGCCTATGGGCCACCATACTTTCTTTTTTAAAACTTTCTTCGTGGACAATGAAAAGACTTATGACCCCTTCTCAGAATATGAATCCATTGTCTTGCCGGTCACAAACTCAATTAGAGAGGCTTTAAGGGAAAGCTGGGAATTTGAGGATTGGTTTTATACAAAAGAAGAGGCTCTCACAAATTCAACCCCCCTAAGCCCTGGAGCTGAAAACCCTAAAAAGGTCACCCTTCTCAAGCCCAAAGACCCGCGCTTCAAAGTCATCATCCCCACGGCTTCTGTCGTGGAAAAAGTTCTCTGCTAGAGATGTCTTCTTTCGGCTTACCTCTCTGGACTTTACGCAGCCTTTTCCTGCTTCTAAGTTTGGCTGGTCTGGGTCTGCCCATGGTTCGGCCCTTCCAGTTTTACCTCATACTTATTACGGTATTCCTGCTTTTGACCAGTCACTTTCGGGAAGATTTAAAGATTTTCTCTAAGAGACCCCTTTTCAAGTGTGGCCTTCTTTCAGTACTGCTTGCTCTCAAAGCATGGATCCCTGATTTAAAAATCCACGAAGGCCAGTCCGTTTATTTGCCTCAATTTTCCTCTGCTTTGGGAGAAAAAATTCCAGAACCTGTGCTGGTGGAATTGAAGAAGGAGTTCTTTGCTCTTTACCCGCCTAAATACTGGTGCCTGAAAGAGTCTACTAGCTGCTGGACACATATACCCCCTTCCTCTGCTTATGGTTACTCCATGGAAAGCTTCTGGGCGCCCAGCCCCCTTTCACGTTCCATTTCATCTCTCAACCTAAACGTGGCTAAAGGGCTAAGGCTAGGCTTCTTAAATGATTTGCGTTTTAACTTATTCGGTGGGCATCCCATCTCCAGAAATAACCTGCCTCTCCTGTTGGTCTACGTATTCCCCCAAGAAGCAGAGGGGGGCACCCTTGAATGGAAAGGAAACTGTTTGATCCCAGGCCATGAGTACTATGAGTTTAAAAAGGGCTACGGACGCAATCAC
>CAYXFG010000017.1:0-12412 GCA_964464225.1 uncultured Holosporaceae bacterium | reverse complement strand
CCACACTTACGGCGCAATAGACCTGCGTTTCGCCCAATTTGATAAGGCACGAGCCCTCGGCGTACTTTGATACGTTGGGCTCGATGGTGAGCGAACGCAACTCTGTGGGCTTTCTTCCTGAAGGGCGGTTCATTGGCGGGGGACTCCTGATCGGCCTTGACGTGTGGGTCTGCGATGATTAAATTTAATCGTGAGCTACTCTAGCCTCACTGAGGCGACATGTAAAGTGAATTTTTGGCAAGAATTATGGCGATTTCGCCTCTCCGGTAGGTACCTTAAAAAAACCCATGTTAAACACTAGGTCTATAGATATTTTAAAACACATCATCCACATGTTTGTGGAAACCGGGGAGCCTGTGGGGTCACTGGCCATTTCTCACAAGCTGAGTCATGCCCTTTCCTCCGCCACTATCAGGAATATCATGGCTCAGCTAGAGGATTTAGGGTATTTGTACTCTCCGCATCCCTCAGCCGGCCGCCTTCCAACTGACCAGGGGCTCCGCTATTTTGTAAATGAGCTGGTGGGGTATACGACAATTAACGAGGAAGACCGCCATCACATTGAGAAAGAATGCGGCTTGAAGGGGCTGGAGGTGCAAGAAGTCCTCAACAACGCTAGCGCCCTTCTGTCTGAGCTTTCACAGTGTGTGGGCCTGGTGGCTTCCCCCGCAGCAGAGTTAGCCTTGAAGCACGTGGAATTTGTCCCCTTGGATGCCCAGAGGGCCTTGATGGTAATGGTTAATGAGGGAGGTACTATCGAGAACCGCCTTATGGAAGTCCCCTGTGGCTATTCCTCTGAAATCCTAACCGAGGCTAGCAACTATTTGAATGCGCATTTAGCAGGGCATACCTTGAAAGAGTCCTACTATCACATTCTAGAGGAACTAAGATCTCATCGGGATAGTCTGGATCAGTTTTCTGCAGATCTCGTCAAAAGAGGTCTGGATATGTGGGCCAAGAAGGTTCAAGATCCCTGTTTAATAATACATGGGCAAGCCAATTTGCTGCAACAGGTGGAGCACATGGAAGATCTGGCTTCCATAAAGAATATTTTCTCCCTTGTTGAACATAAGGAGTCCCTGGTAAAATTGCTTGAAGCTTCCATGAAGGGTCAGGGCATCCAAATCTTTATTGGAGCAGAGAATGAATGGTTTAGGCATGGTGGCTGCTCTTTAGTCATTTCTCCCTACGAGAATGCCCAAGGAAAAATCGTAGGAGCGCTTGGGATAATAGGGCCCACCCGGATTGACTACGGGCGCATTATTCCCTTGGTGGATTATACGGCAAAGATCATAAGCCGCCTTCTGAAATAGAAAAAAGTATTTTTAGTTAACCAAAGAAAGCCTTAAGACGATGGAAAATAAAATGGACTCTTCAAAAACTAGTTTAGGTACAGAGCAGGATTCTTGCGAGCCTCTAGACGCAGGTTCCGAGCCGGTTTCAGAGTTAAATAAATCCTTGCAAGCCGAGAATGAACGCCTGAAAGATCAGCTTTTGAGGACATTGGCTGATATGGATAACCTGCAAAAACGGGTGGTTCGTGAAAAGGAAGAAATGCAGAAATTTGCTATCACTTCCTTCGCCCGTGATTTATTGACGGTGGCCGATACCCTGGGGCATGCCATGTCCAGTGTCTCCGAGGGAGAGCGAGAAAGTTCTCCTCTTTTGAAATCTATTTATGAGGGGGTGAGTCTGACCTATAACGAGCTTATGAAAATATTTCACAAATTTCAGATCAAAATAATTAACCCGGTAGGTGAAAAGTTTGATCATAATTTCCATCAAGCAGTGGCAGAAATAGAGGACGCACAGAAGGAAGCGGGAGATGTCGTGGAAGTTTTGCAAAGGGGCTACATCCTGGAGGGGAGGCTGTTGCGGCCTGCCATGGTAACGGTGTCCAAGTAGGGCCCATAATACAGGCAGTCCTTGTTAACGTTCGTCTTGAGGACCAAGGAGATAGCCTAGTTTAACCAGGGAATCTTTCAGTTTATAGCGGCATTCTTTGTAAAGCTTTAAAGAGAAAGCGTCTAGATGCCTTTGGCTGCCGCGTGGGGAGGTGCGCCTTTGGAAAGAAGAGGGTCCTGCCGCTTTAAATGGTTGACTGTTCCACCAATTTCTTCCGTCTGCTTCAACGGGGTTTTTGAGAAGCAGCTTCTTGAAGCTGTCGTAGGTGAGCCTTGGACAGGCCAGGGGCGCATGGGTGCTGCTGGGAAGGGCTGTCTTTACTTTTAAAACGTCGACTGCAGAAGGCTCTGATCCCTCGAGGCCGGGGATCTCTTTTTGCCAAGAAGAAGGCAGGATGTAGGAGCATTCTGCGTAGGAAAATCCAGATCTTTTTTCGGCGTCGATTTTAAGGGAGCCCCCGTCTTTCGTTTGGCAGAAGCTCCTTAGAGCATCTTGGCTTTTCCTGCCTATCTTGACGCTCCGACTCTTTTGATTGCTAAGGCTGCATATTTGGTCTTTTGTTAGGCTGGGGCAGTAAGAGGCAGCGCGGCAGTCTGCAGATAAGAGCACGCCTGTCAGCACCATGGAGAAAAACCCTGAACGCGTTTTAAAATTTCTCATTTTTCAAGACTTAAACTTAAACCAAAGTATTTTATCTGATTCTAATGGGTGGCGAGGAGAGAAGCAATACAATTAGGGATAAGACAGGTTTTCTGTGTGGGAGGCGCGTCTGGAAAAAATCCCTAAAAGAGGATATGATGGGGCATGTTAAAAAAACCAGCCTTTGCATTGTTTTTTTTGGGATTGCTTGGTCACCAAGCTGGGACCTGCTCTACTGAGGCTTCGGGTCCTGTGGTGGAAATGGGGGAGAGTGACATAAGGAAGGTTAGAGCCGACCTGGAGAGATTAAGTGCTTTCACCTATCGGATGTTGGGAAGTGCTTCTCAGGAGTTCCCTGGACCTTCCTCACCGGAGGCGAATTCCCCTTCCCTGTCCCCCAGCGCGTTGGAAAAAATAGAAGAAGTGCGCTCTCTTATTATTTCCCTTACAGGCCGTCTCGAAAGATTAGAACATCAGCAACAGGTTGTTTCCTCTTCCTTGGAAGCCCAGCAGCAGATGGTCCGCCAAAGTTTAGAGGGTATGGCTGCCAAGCTAAAAACTTTCGAAGATTCTCAACAGGCTCTAGAACTTCGTGCGTTTGAAGAGCAAATCAAGAATCTCTCAGAGAAACAGCTTTATGAGGTAGCTCTAAAAATGAAAGCCGAAGGGAAGCGTCTTCTTCTAGAAAAGGCTTTGGTTTCCTATCTTGGTCATTATCCCAAGGGGCTCTATGGCCGAGAGGTGTATATGGAAATGGCCTTGCTTAGATCTCATCAGGACCGACACCAGGATGCGGCTTTTTATGCAGCTCAGGCTTATAAGGCCGCGCCGAGCCATCCTGAGGCTCCAGAGATACTTTTCAGGCTTTCTCACTCTTTGATAAAACTCAATAAATTCCAAGAGGCTGTGACCACTTTGCGTAAGATAGAGTCTGATTTCCAAGATATGCCGGTGGACCTAAAAGCCAGGGTGAGCACTACTCTTAAGGGGCTACATTCTCGTTCTGAGGCTCAGGCTTCGGTTCCGCCCTTGGATTCTTCAAACTTACTGCTTTCTAAGGAGGAACCTGCGAAAAGCGAGGCTGTACCCGCTTCTCCCCAAACTCTTTCTCCTTGGGAGGGCCAGAAGCCTGACAAAGAAGGACCTTTGTCCGCGTCAAATCTCTCTAACTTGCAAGGAGGGCCAAGCTCCCCGAGCGCAGAGCCCGAGGTCTCTGATTCTTCTTCTGTTTCTGTTCTCAAGCAAGAAGACATTCAAAAAGGCCAGAGTGCACAGCCAGTCCCTGAAGGTTTGGGGCTCTTACCTCCCGTAAAATTTCCTATCCTGGTAGAACGCTTACCCCAGCCTGCTCTATGATTGACATTCACGGTCTAATGGCCCCTCTGGGGCCTTTCGGGCCATCGCCCCACATGGGAGTGGCTGTATCGGGAGGTCCGGATAGCATGGCCCTGGTTAAAGCTCTGAAAGAGTGGGTAGGCGCCCGCGCCGGGCAGTTGACATGTCTGCATTTTGATCATCGTCTTCGCCCCTCTTCCTCGGAGGAAGCTCTGCGCGTGCAAGCGTGGATGCATCAATGGGGGGTCCCTTGCCATATCATTCCCTGGGAGCACGCTCCCTTGGAGTCGGCTCTTATGGAAAAAGCGCGTGCGGCTAGGTATGCGCGCTTGTGTGAGGCCTGCATCGGGTTGGGCATAGGGTTTCTAGCCACGGGCCATCACCGGTCGGACGATTTGGAAACTTTTTTCATGAGAAAAGAAAAAAAAAGTGGGCGCCTGGGTTTGGCGGGTATTTCAAGAAGGATCCTGGGTCCGGGAAACCTGGCGATCATCCGGCCCTTCTTAGGGGAGAAAAAAGAGCGCTTGATAGCTTATTTGGAGGGACATCCTTATATCCAAGACCCCAGCAATTACAACCCTTCTTTTAAGAGATCCCAGCTAAGGGCTTGCCAAATATTCACAGAGGATGATGAAGGACAGTTGGATGCTTATAAGTTAGAGCGTCGGAGAGCCGAAGAGAGGTGTGAGCGTTATATTCGATCACACGCATCCTTTCATCAGGCGGGGTACGCCTACTTCAAATCAACTTTTCGGGAGGCTGCCAGAACACACAAATTTGAAGCTTCTCTGGCTTTACGTCATCTCATCTGGGTGGTGGGCGGGAGTGCCTACGCTCCTTCGCCAGAAAAGTGTGGTTCTATTTTAGATGCCTGGATTAGCTCGCCTTCTTTTCGCAGGGCGACCTTGGGTAAGTGCATCCTGGTTCTCGCAAAATCTGGGCTGTGGATTGTTAAAGAACCCAAAAGGGCAGAGGAAAAGAAAATTAGCTCTTTGTCTCCGTTCTTGTGGGACAATCTTTTTTTTGTTGATTCAATTCATGAAAATACTCTAAATTCAGGATTGACTTTGAAGTATCTTGGACATAAAGCTTTTGCCAGGGTGAAAGCGGCCTATGAGAAAGACCTTCCCTCTTGGATTGGGGCCTCTATTCCTGCTTTGTGGGAAAAGGAGGGGGTGGTGTATCCCTTGTTTACAAGCTGTTATTTTTCGGAGGTCGCCAAGGGGCAGGCGCCCTTGCGCCTAAGGGCAGACCCGGTACGACCTCTTTTGCCACAGCCTTTTTTGTAGAATTTTAACACAGAGGATAAAATGAAAATGGGCACAAACCAAAAAAATTTCTGGATTCTGCTCGCCGTTGTTCTGGGGCTTCTGGTGGTTTACCAAACTTTTGTAGACGTTGGGGGGCGTGGTCGTGGCGCTACCTTAGCCTACACCGCTTTTCAGCAGGCAGCCGAAGACAAACAGATAAAAGAAGTTGTCATGCGGGGGGACACCATAACTGGCAAAAAGATGGATGGATCGTCTTTTATGACCAAAGTTCCTGAGCGTACAGACGTGGCTGATAACCTCGCTCGGAATGGGGTCAAAGTAGAAGCCTTGCCTAGAGAGGATGAGGGCTTCTCTCTTTTTGGGCTGCTGCTGTCTTGGGGCCCCACACTGTTGTTCATCGGGATCTGGCTTTATTTTTATAGGCAAATGCAGGCTGGCGGAAGCAAAGCCATGGGGTTTGGGCGCTCGAAGGCCAAACTTCTGACGCCGCGTTCTGGAAAAGTTACCTTCAAAGATGTAGCGGGCATCGATGAAGCTAAGCAAGATGTTGAAGAGATCGTAGATTTCTTGAAAGACCCTCAAAAGTTTCAGAGACTGGGAGGCAAAATCCCCAAGGGGGTTCTTCTGATAGGATCACCGGGCAATGGAAAAACCCTTTTGGCGCGAGCCATTGCAGGCGAGGCGGATGTACCTTTCTTTTCTATTTCCGGCTCTGATTTTGTAGAGATGTTCGTCGGCGTGGGAGCGAGCCGTGTCAGGGACATGTTCGAGCAGGCCAAGAAGCACGCGCCCTGTATCATTTTTGTGGACGAGATTGACGCGGTGGGGCGTCACCGCGGGGCCGGACTAGGAGGTGGCAACGATGAAAGAGAGCAGACGCTTAACCAGCTTTTGGTAGAAATGGACGGCTTTGAAGCTACGGAGGGCATCATTCTGGTTGCCGCCACCAATAGGCCTGACGTTCTAGATCCTGCTTTGCTAAGACCTGGAAGGTTCGATAGGCAGGTGGTAGTGCCAGCTCCTGACGTTAAAGGCCGAGAACAGATTCTGTTGGTACATTTGAAGAAAATAAAAGCGGCCACTGATGTGGAGCCACGTGTTCTGGCACGGGGTACGCCAGGGTTTTCGGGAGCAGAGCTTGAAAACTTAGTAAACGAGGGAGCTTTGCTGGCCGCTCGCAGAGGGCTTCGTACTGTTGGAATGAAAGAGCTGGAGGAAGCTAAGGATAAGGTCATGATGGGCTCAGAGCGTCGATCTCTAGCCATGAGCCAGGAAGAGAAAAAGCTTACAGCTTATCATGAAGCAGGCCATGCCATCGTGGGGCTATGTATTCCAGAATCTGATCCCATTCACAAAGCCACCATTGTCCCTCGAGGTCGAGCGTTAGGAATGGTCATGCGCTTGCCTGAAGGGGATAGGTTTTCCAAGACAAACGCCCAATTAAAGGCAGATCTGGCCATGTCCATGGGGGGCAGGGCCGCGGAGGAAAAGACATTTGGTAAGAACAAAGTGACCACAGGAGCTTCCTCCGATATTAAATATGCAACAGAGCTGGCACGCCGTATGGTTATGGAATGGGGCCTCAGCGAAAAACTGGGTCCCCTCAACTATGGACCACCCCAGCAAGAAGTTTTTCTGGGCCATTCCATCACACAAACCCAGGGCATGTCAGAGGAAACAGCCAAGACCGTTGATGCCGAGATAAGAAGGTTGGTTGAGGAAGGGTATGCCAGGGCTCAAAAGATCCTGGAGCAGAAAGCCGACCAGCTGGTTCTTTTGGCGGAAGCCCTTTTAGAATATGAAACTCTGACGGGCGAAGAGATAAATGACCTGATTGCTGGCAAGGGTATAACAAGGTTAGAATCGGGCCGTCTTCATATCCCAAAGCTCTCTTCCCTCCCGGCGAGGATGGTTCCTGAGGATGGAGAATCTGGTCCTCTATCGACGCAGGAGCCTGGACAAGAGGGACAAGCTGGAACCCGCAAGAAAAAGCCCACCAAGAAGAAGAAAAGCAGTTCAGATTCCGCGCAGGAGCCTCCTTCTTTATGAGTTTTTCTAAGAGGACGCTTTTTGGTACGGATGGCATTCGGGGACGGGCCAATCACCCCCCCATGACCCCCGACCTTCTTGCGCGCATTGCGCAGGCTGTGGCGTTGGAATTCAAAAATTCCAGCTCTCCGGCTTTGGTAGTTATAGGTAAAGACACCCGTCTTTCGGGTTACATGATAGAGCCCGCTTTGGTGGCTGGTTTTATATCCATGGGGATGGACGTTTTCCTCTTAGGACCTCTGCCTACGCCCGCTGTCTCCATGCTAACGCGATCCTTGAGGGCTTCTTTCGGGGTTATGATTTCTGCCTCTCACAACCCTTACCAGGACAATGGGATAAAACTTTTTGGTCCAGATGGTCAGAAGCTTTCAGATCTAAGAGAGCTGGAAATCGAAAAGAAAATAAACAATTTTACAGATTGTCTGTTAGCGCCGGCTGATCAGTTGGGACGAGCTAAGCGCTTGGATGATGCACCTGGCAGATATATCGAGTTTGTTAAATCTACCTTTCCAGCAGGATTAAGGCTTGATGGTCTGAAAGTCGTTATAGATTGTGCTCAGGGAGCGGCCTACAAAATTGCACCTACTGTTTTGTGGGAATTGGGGGCCGAAATTATCCCTCTTGGGGTTTCCCCAGACGGGCGCAATATCAACCTTGACTGTGGGGCTATGTCTCCTCAGGGGATGGCACGTGCCGTGGTAGAGCATGGGGCGTCCATAGGGTTAGCCTTGGACGGAGATGCAGATCGCTTGGTTATTGCGGACGAAAAAGGCCTATTGGTTCACGGAGACCAGCTTTTGGGAGCCATTGCTCTTTGGTGGAAAAGCCAGGGACGACTTCACTCAGACTGTTTCGTTACCACCATTATGTCTAACATGGGACTTGTGCGTGAGATGGAGAAACAAGGTATCACGGTTATTCAGGCATCGGTGGGTGATCGATACGTTTCAGAATCCATGGAAAAACACAAAGCAGCTTTGGGAGGAGAACCTTCCGGGCATATTATCTTCAGGGAATACGGATCTGCCGGCGATGGCCTGGCGGCCGCTCTGCAGGTCTTGGCCTGCATGAGACTTACGCAGAGACCTGTCAGCGAAATTTGCAAAGTTTTTAAGCCGCTTCCTCAGGTGTCAAAGAATTTTCCTTTGAAGAAGGGAGATAAAAAGAAGATCGATCTGTTCATGGATAGTCTGCAGGGGATAGAAAAGAAACTGGGATCGGCAGGTCGTCTCATCATCCGACAATCGGGCACGGAACCCATGCTTAGAGTTATGCTGGAGCATGAGCAAGATGTAGTGTTAAGGAAACTGATTCTAGAGACGGAGGCTCTGTTTGATGACATTTTTAAGTCCTAAACTTCGTTATGCGGGATATAGGCTTTCAGCCGATAATAAAACCGAACCCCTGCACCAATATCTGGAAGAATTTCCCTACGGCATAGAGATCTCCTTATGGCATGCGGGTGAACTTGTGGGCCTCGGCATCGCTGAAGACAAACAGAATGTAGAGGAAATCTCCTGCCAGCTTCAAAGGCAGATTTCCGTCGACCTACCCGTTTTAAGAAAAATGGATACAAGGCCGCCTCAGGTTATAACAGTGGCGCTACATGGCTCTCCTTTTCAATTTAAGGTATGGGCAGCGCTTAAATCTTATGAGGGAGACGTCTTGAGCTATAAGGAGCTGGCTCAGCTCATAGGCCAGCCCCAGGCTGCACGCGCAGTGGGATCAGCGTTGGCAAAGAACCCGGTGGCACGTCATATCCCTTGTCACAAAGTCTTGCCTGTCTCTGAAGCTCCCGGTAAGTATCGTTGGGGAGTGCAGGTAAAGAGAAAACTCTTGGAGCAAGCGTCTAGCGATAGAGGAAGTTTCGTTTCCAAGAAATGATGCACGGGCTCGAAATTCTCAAGATGCCAGAAGGTGTTTCCAGCTTCTATCACTATCTGGAGATTCTGCCAACTCATAAGATCCATAGGGTCAAAAGCATGATAGGGTTGCTAGCACCAAAAAATGCACAGTGGGGGACCTATGCGCGATAATGTTCTGATCACCGGGGGATCTGGATTTATTGGGTCCGCAATGATTAGAAGGCTGCTTTCACAAAAAAGATTCAATGTTCTCAATATTGACAAGTTAACCTATGCCGGTAACAACTCTTCACTGGAGGGCTGGTCCCAACAAGAAAACTATCATTTCCTGCAAAAAGACATTGTTGACCAAGGCTGTATGAGAGACATTTTTACCAGCTTTCAACCCCGCTATGTCGTACATTTTGCCGCAGAATCACACGTGGATAGGTCCATTGATGGCCCCGATTTGTTCCTTCGCACCAACGTTTTTGGTACCTTCAGTCTCTTGGAGGCGGCACGTGCGTATCTTTCAAAGTTTCCTCAACGGAAAGAGGGATTTCGTTTTCATCACGTGTCCACTGATGAGGTCTTTGGAAGTCTGGGAGAACAGGGCTTCTTCAATGAAAATACTTCCTATGATCCGCGCTCGCCTTACTCTGCTAGTAAGGCTTCGTCTGACCATTTGGTGCGGGCCTGGGGCCATACTTATGGCTTGCCCATCACTCTGAGCAATTGTTCCAACAACTATGGGCCCTTCCATTTCCCTGAAAAACTTATCCCTTTATCGATACTGAGTGCTTTGCACCATCAGCCTGTGAGGGTGTACGGCAATGGGACAAATGTGAGAGACTGGCTTCATGTGGAGGACCACGTAGAGGCTATACAGCTGGTCTTGGAAAGAGGCCGCGTGGGAGAGACTTATGCGGTTGGGGGCAGCTCCGAGAGAAGTAATCTTCAAGTGGTCCAAACTGTCTGCCAAACTTTGGACGCTCTTTTGACTCCAGACAAGTCTTTCTGTGATCTCATCACTTTTGTAGAGGACCGGCCTGGGCATGATTGGCGCTATGCCATTGACTGTTCTAAAATTACAAAGGATCTAGCTTGGCGCGGGCCAAGAAACTTTGAAACAGGGATTAAAGAGACAGTTCAGTGGTACCTTGATAACAAGGCATGGTGGGCTCCTATTTGGTACAAGAAAGAAGCAGATCTGCGGAGAGGCACGCTGTGATATTTAAGGGAAAGTCATCGGTTTTAGGGTTGTCTCTCTTAGGCGGCAAGAGATTCGTGGATGAGAGGGGCTTTTTTGCAGCTCCCTACGTGCGCGACGCTGGCCTGCAAGAAGAGATGGGCGATCTTATCCAAATGAGTCATTCGCGCTCTTTCAAGAACGTGCTGAGAGGCCTTCATTATCAATATCCCAAAGCCCAGGGCAAGCTGGTTTACGCTGCAGAGGGCTATGTTCTGGACGTGGTGGTAGACGTGAGAGAAAAATCTCCTACTTTTGGGAAGCATGAGAAATTCCTTCTGGGCGACGAAGATCTGCTGGGCCTCTACGTCCCTCCCGGTTTTGCGCACGGAATCTTGGCGCTTTCTGAGGAGGTAGATTTTATTTACTTGATTACACATTCAGCCTACAGCCCCGAAGGGGAGCACACTTTGAGATGGGACGACCCGCACCTTGGTATTGACTGGGGGGGCTGCGAAAAACCCATTGTCTCCTCCAAAGATCTGGCAGGTCTCTCTCTTGAAGAGTTGAGGCTACAGAACAAACTACCTTCCCTGTAACCCATGTCCAAGAAAAATATACTAATTCTCGGAAGGAATGGGCAGATTGGATTTTGTCTATCCAAAAAAGATTGGGGGCCTGGTTTTAGTGTTCTCTCTCTGGGGAGGCAGGAAGCTGACGTTACAGATTACGAAAAGATGGAGGAGATCTTGGGGGGTATCCCCTGGGATTTCATCATCAACGCTGTAGCTTATAGAAACGTGGAAGGAGCCGAACGTGAAAGAGAGCTTTGCCATGCGGTTAACGTGGAAGCGCTATCGTACCTAGCCCTTTGGTGCCACAAGCATGGTGTGCCCCTGTTCCACTACTCTACGGACTATGTTTTCGACGGAAGGCAGGACAAACCCTATGAAGAGGAGCAACCCACAAGGCCTCTCAATTACTACGGCGAAACAAAACAACAAGGGGAAGAGATTATCAAGAAAATCTTGCCCCACCACCTCATACTACGGGTTTCTTGGGTGTATGGGGCTTATGGGCAAAATTTTACAAAAAAGATATGGAAGGCCTGCGGGACTTCGGGAAATCTCTATTTCCCGGAAGATCAGGTGGGGTGTCCAACCTGGGCCGAGGATATCTCTGATGCGACCGTATGCATGATTAAAGCTGTCTTGTCGGGGGAGAAAAGGGATGCATGGGGTTTGTACCATTATTCGGGAGCGCCTCAGACCAGCTGGTATGAAGTAGCTAGCTACATTGTGGAATTCTACAACAAGACCCAGTCCCCTCTCGTGAAGCGGCAGGTGGTCTCGTTGTCTTCGAAGGAAGCTCAGGCTCAATTTAACTTCTTGGCTCAGAGACCTTCTTATTCCTATTTGAGCTGCAGAAAAATAGAGAGCGTTTTCGGCTTGAAGCCCTTGGACTGGAGGGCCCGTATGGGGGATGTCCTGAGGCTTTTTGCAGAGGACTGTTCATGAAGGGTATTCTTCTAGCGGGGGGCGCTGGCACGCGCCTGCATCCTTTGACCTTGAGCATCAGCAAACAGCTTTTGCCTGTTTACAATAAACCCCTAATTTTTTTCCCTCTTTCTACCTTGATGGAGGCGGGAATCCGAGACATTTTAATTATTTCTACGCCCAGAGACATCCCCTCTTTCAAGAGGCTTTTGGGAGATGGGTCTCAATTTGGGGTGGCGCTAAGCTATGCAGCCCAGGAAAAACCTGAAGGAATAGCGCAGGCTTTTATAATAGGGGAGGATTTCCTGGAGGGCCAAGCTGCCGCTCTTTGTCTGGGGGACAACATTTTTTATGGATCTGGATTCTCATCTTTGCTTCGGAACTCTAGTTTGTTGCAAGAAGGGGCCCATATCTATGTCTGCAGAGTCCCAGATCCCTCCCGGTATGGAGTCTTAACTTGGGAGGCCTGCGGGGAGCCTCTCTCTATCGTAGAAAAACCTAAAAAGCCGCTCTCTGACTGGGCAATTACCGGTCTTTATTTTTATGACAAAGAGGTGGCCAAGCACGCACGCGCTTTGACACCATCAGCACGGGGTGAGCTTGAAATCACGGATCTCCACAATATTTACCTGGCGGAGAAAAGTCTCACCGCTCACCGCTTGGAAGAGAACTTTATCTGGAAAG
>CAYXFG010000016.1:0-12548 GCA_964464225.1 uncultured Holosporaceae bacterium | reverse complement strand
AGCACTCTTATGGTTCTGGGCCTCTGCATGCCTGTTTTCATCGCCCTAAGCGCCCATTCTCCCTGGGCCGTTTTGGCGGGACATGTTTCTCTAGGAGCCCTGGTGGCCAGCATTATTGGGGTACAACCTCTGTTTTCTCAAAACCTTTTCCCCCCCCAGGACCGCTACACGGGCATATCTTTCAGCTATTCCCTGGGAGTAGGGGTGGTGGGAGGCCTCACGCCTATGATACTCACCGCTCTCATGAATTTTAAACACCACTTCCTGGTCCCTAGCTTTTACATTATGGCTTCTGGCCTTATGGTCTTAACTATCCTCCTTACGGTCGGTCACAGAAAATCTACCAAGTATTAGGAGACCCGTCTCCTTTAAGGATTAGGTTTATCTTCCAGGTTCTCAAAATACCGGACGCCCCACGCAAACCCCAGAGCAACGGGCAATATAATAAAGTAGATTCCCCAATACCCAAAATACTCCGTCAAATAAACAAGACCAAAAGATGAAACAATATGCATAATTGCTCGAGATATAGCATAGATGAAACTTGTATAAGTGAAGCGGTTAAAAATGGGAAAGTGGCTTACAAGGCAGGCCACCGCAGGCACTGCCGTCAGTGTAAAGACTACACTTACGCACTGGATCCACATTATCTGATAAGGCGCGTGCTGAGCTTGCAAAAACCAGAAAGGGGCCACAAGAATAAAGGGGATAAAAAGGCGCGACTTTACCTTTAGAATTTTCAAGGGGTGCACTTTATAACTAAGTATAACTGTTAAAAGGATGCCAACAAATTCTACAGCGGACACTAAAAAGTTTTGATCGATGATGGCTTCGTTGCTAAATCCTGCTTTTTTCAAGATAGATCCACAGTAAATATAAGTGAAATACAGACAAACTGGCGGACCGGAGCTGATCATCAAAAAAGCCAGTGTCATTTTCCATCCTACTTTCACGTGCCAAATAGGATTGTTTTTTCGCAGCAGGCTGGAGGCTGCCTCCAAACCTTGTTCTTGAGCCTCCTCTATGGATTTTTTCACACGCCTCCTCATGTCAACAAAGTCTGGCGTTTCCCGCAAACGCGTACGCGCAACAGTGCCAATGACAGCAATCGCGGCCCCTACCCAGAAAGCATTCCTCCAATTAAAGCCATAAGAAGTGACCAGCATGGCCACGCCCAAGGCGCCCATGGTGCCGAACCTGGCCGCACAGCCCACCAGGCCCACCACAGGGTAACTGAGGGGAGGCTTGGTAATTTCTGTCAGGTAAATTTCTGCGCCTATGATTTCTCCCATGGAGGATAATCCCTGGATGGTTCGGCAAAGTGTTACGAGCCAAGCGGCAGCAATTCCTATTTGACCGTAGGGCGGCAACGTTGCCATTAAAATGCATGAGAAAGACATCATCATGGTCGTGATAATTACAGTTGTTTTTCTTCCGACGCGGTCTCCTATTTGCCCAAACAGTAGGGCTCCGAAGGGCCGCAGCACGTAAGTGGAACAAAAGGCAAAGGCAGACAATAAGGAGGCTGTCTTGGCATCTGTGGGGGGGAAGAAGATTTCGTTAAGAACCAAAGCCATATGGACATACAGCATGAGATCGAAATACTCTAGAAAAGTACCCACTTGAAGAAGACCTACGGCCTCTCTCTGGGTTCTGGTAAGGGAATCAAAAAAACTTTTCGACATGCTCTTATAGCCACCCCTTGGACTTGCTTTTAAGCGATGCTAGCAGAGAACGTTCATTGCCTTAAAGGAGAAAACTTAGCCGTATTTCCCTTTGCAGGTAAGAAGTTTATGAAACGCTAAACAGAAAAAGGGAAAGGATCTTAAATGAACTTAACAGAGAGAATTTTATAGGATTTTTCCCCTCGAGGTGTGTCCAACTCTATGATATCATTGGGGCTTTTGCCGATGGCAGAACGAGCCAGGGGTGATGTGATGGAAAGCAACCCCCGCTTGATATCTGCTTCCTCGGCACCGACGATCTGATAGTGCAAAACTTCCTGAGAGTCCTGATCTTGCAAATCAAGAGTGGCGCCAAATTTTACCGTTTCCCCCGACAGGGACCTTACATCTATAACCTGGGCCCGGCTGATTTTATCCTCAAGCTCCATGATACGCCCCTCTGTGAAGGATTGACGTTCCCGAGCAGCGTGATATTCGGCATTTTCCGATAAATCCCCGTGTTCTTTGGCTTCTTCTAGGGACTGTATGATCCTAGGCCTTTCCACCTGCTTGAGATGCTTGAGCTCTTCTTCCATATTTTTTAGGCCATTTGAAGTTAGGGGGATGCGTTCCATAGGGGGGATCCTTTCAAAAAATAGATCCCTGCTAGATATCCAAAAATTCCTAAAAAATCAAGAACTTTATTCCCCATCGTTGACTACGCGTTCGGCGAACCAAAAGCCAGCTTCAAGAGCCCAGCTTTTGGGCCGTATTGAACTCTGGGAGGAAAGAGAGTATAAATAAAGACAGGTTTAACGCAAAAGGAGATTTCTGGAAATGTCAGACCTAAAGTATAGAATCATCGAGCAAGAAGCTCATCTGGAGAACAAGGCACTCCTTGGACTCAAATCTTACATGTGCAAAGTCTATTCCTTCATGTTCGTTGGGCTTTCTCTGACCGGGCTTGTCGCGTTTGCAGTCACTCAGGCACCCGCCCTGCAGAATGTTTTGTTTGTTTTAGGGAACAAGGGTTATTATGAACCCAGCGGCCTTACTTGGCTTCTAACTTTCGCCCAGCTGGGCCTGGTTTTTTTCCTTTCTTTCCGAGTGAACCATATTACAGCCGCAACAGCCCAAATTATTTTTTGGCTTTATGCCGGACTTATGGGACTTACCCTGTCTTCCATTTTCTTGGTGTACACCGGCTCTAGCCTCACGCGGGTATTTTTGGTAACCTCTGCAACTTTCGGTGCCATGTCCCTATACGGATATACAACGAAAAAAGACTTGAGCAGCTTTGGATCTCTTTTGTTCATGGGCCTATTTGGCGTCATCTTGGCCAGCTTGGTCAATATCTTCCTTAAGAGCTCGATGGTGGAATTTGTTATATCTGCTTTGGGCGTCATGCTTTTTACAGGACTCACCGCCTACGACACCCAGCGCATAAAGGAAATTTATCTAGAGGATGATACCCAAGAACTGAGGTCCAAGAAGGCTATCATGGGCGCTTTGGCTCTTTATCTGGACTTCGTGAACATTTTCCTTCTGCTGCTGCGGTTCTTGGGTGATCGCCGCTAGCATTTCCTTCTAGGGGAATTACCTCGCGCCCTCACGACGGGGAAAAAACCCCTTCTGTGTAGGTTTAGTGTGCTCTCTGGGATACAGGCACCGGGCTTGTCTCCCGATCGAGTTTCTCTGTACTGCAAGTCTTTGAACCCTGGGGGCTTAAGAAAATGCTGATCTTGTCTCTTTTCAATAGCTTCATTTTTTCTGAAAAAACCAGGTGAGATTACCAAAACTTTCAGACGCTCTCTTTTTCGTGAGCTTCTTCTCAAGCTAACCAGGCCCCGGGCTCTAAACTGTCCTCTTTTCGGGTACATCATTATTCCTTTAAGAATTCAGCTCCCCTGGCACAGCTTTCCTGGAAAGGCTAAGGCCTATTGTCATGACTTATGCTTTCCCCACAATCAGGGCACATCCTTACCGTTGGCTATAGCAAAACGTCCTGCTGGCCATATCCAGAGACTGAAAGCTGTACTCATACTGAAGATAGAAAAGGCCCCCTCATGAAAGTGAGGGGGCCGCGGATAGAGCAGATAAAGATTTATTTTCTTGCTGGAGACTTTTTCTTGATAATTTTCTCAGCTTTTTTCGCGACTTTTTTCACCTTAGAATTCGCCTTCGTCGCCAAAGCTTTCTTCTTAGAGGCTGCTCCTTTGACCAGATCCTTTTTCTTACTTTCCAGGCTTTTAGCAATGGATGCGGACTTTTTCTTGGATTTATCGATCAGCTTTTCTGCAGATTTCTTGGTCGCCTTTTTCGCCGAAACTGCAGGCTTTATCACTGATTTCTTCACTTCTTTTTTAAGAGAACGAACCATGACTTGGCTTTTTTTACTCAAATCTTTTGCAGGATTAGAAGCCTTAAGGGCCTTCCCCATTATCTTAGGGATCAGCCCTGCACCAAAAATAGCCAAAGCAATAACTACGACAATCAACACAGTTAATATATTCATCATTTATACCTCTTTATTTATTAGCCTATCATCCTATTCGTTGTTTGACAACTACAGCTCATTTATATAAAAAAGCCCGGTAAATACTACCGGGCTTTTTGCAGATGCTTGCTTCCTAAGAAAGTCTAAGCGCTCTGAGCGGCGGAAGGCGTTTTCGCGGAAGCGCCGATGCCCAGGGTGTCTGGCTTGCCATCAAAGCCAAACACTTTCACATTTCCCTTCTTAATTAAATCAGAGACAACTTCTGCCAGAGCTGTCTGGGCGTAAAGATTCTCTAGCTGGGGTTTTAAGCTCTCAAAGCTAGGGGGAGTAGCCGCCCGTGTAGCTCCTTTTCGTAAGATCAGAAAGCGCCCATCTTTTTGTATAGCTTTTCTGGTGTAGGAATTTTCCTTAAGCGTAGATAAGCTCTTGGCGGCATCAGGGCCAAACACTTGGACCACAATGTCTTCCATCAAATATCCAACTCTGCCACCCTGCTTTTTGGTGGATGGTTCCACAGAGTATTTTGAGGCTATTTCATAAAAGTCTTTTCCGGAGCCAAGATCTTTCAAGACCAGATCCGCCGACTTAGCGTCCCCCACGATGATAACTGCAAGTTCAGACTCCTTCTTGTTCTTGAACCTTTCGAGAATAGTGGTGTAAAGCTTCTTTAATTTGTC
Organism: uncultured Holosporaceae bacterium; assembly: GCA_964464225.1. Lineage (GTDB taxonomy): Bacteria > Pseudomonadota > Alphaproteobacteria > UBA7879 > UBA5542 > CAYXFG01. The sequence continues at coordinate 7,710 of CAYXFG010000016.1, read as the reverse complement.
TAGAGTGGTCTTCTTTTTAACTTCCTTCTTCAAGAAAAACTGTAGCTCAAAAGCCTTTTCAGTATCTTTTTTAAGCTTAAGAAGTTCTGGATCTTGGGAAACATTTGCCTTATCTTTGGCCTGGGTTAGCACCTCTTCAACCACGATTTGGTCTCGCAAAACATTGTACACCTTATCCATGGGAAGCTGAGCAGCCTGTGCGCCCGCCTTAATCTTAGCACTTTGTACCCTCTCATAAGGGATGGTCTTAGAGCCTACAATAGCCACGGGCGAGCTTGGTGTTAGATCTGCATAAGAGGAGGAGAGGGCTAATAACCCGCCTACACCCGCTAGAAACTTATTTTTCTTCATCTACGACTCCTTTGATAGTCTATGCCTCAAAACTGATGCTCAAATACTGCCTGAGCTGTGGGGAAACTTCAAGAGGAAAGTTTACAAAAAGACTCAGGAGGCCTCTGCCCAACTTCCAAGCAATTCCAGAAAGAAGGGCGGGCGACCGGGGGGATTTACACGGCCCAGTACCTGCCTCATTTTTTCCACATAGGGCTTTTTGACAGCCTCTATGTCACTTGTGGCTTTCTTCCTATCCAAAGACCACAAAAGAGATCGTACCGCACTTGAGCTTACCCCTGGGTCTTTAGTGAAGAATCCCTTCCACACACTCTTTTCTCTAGATGTCATGTTTTTGTAAGAAATCAAAATAGGAAGCGTTACCTGCCTCTGAAAAATATCGTTTCCTTGGTCTTCCTCTTCAAAAGCCCCCTCTATAAAACCCTGGAAGTCTTGCTCGTCGTTTTTAAGCTGGAATAACACCCCGAAGCTCTCAGAAAGGCCCTCAAGTAAGGCTTCATTTTCCCCACTTTCCAGAACGGCAAGGGAGCAACAAAGATCAAATAGGCTTCCCGTCTTGAGCTTGGCAATCCTCAGGCACTGTTCCACACTCAGCTTGAGGTTGCCTCTGGCTTCGAGTTGTAGGAACTCACCCAAGACCATGTTTTCCACACACTCACCCACCAGCAAAGCAGTGCGGGGGTCGGGATCGCCTAGGGCCAGTTGAAAGGCTTTCGAAAAAAAATAATCTCCACTGAGCAGGCTTTCCGAAGCCCCCCAGGCTTTAAACACTGAAGCCTTCCCTCGCCTTTTCATTCCCTTGTCAATAACATCATCGTGCAAGAGGGAAGCCATGTGAATAAGCTGGACACAAGCGCCTCTACGGAGACATACGCCTCTCTCTACAATACGTTTTCCCGCGAGCTCCTCCCCCAGGTAGACACTCTCCAGAAGTAGGCGAGGCCTTAGCATTTTACCTTCCTGCGACCCCACGTATCTGCAAATCTCTTCAAAGAGCCTGCTTGTGGATGGCAAAAGCCCTTTTATGATATGAAAGATATCGTCCAGATCCTGATCTAGGCGCTGTTTTTTATCTTGGAGCTCTATGAAGGATGCAATTCTGGAATTCATGTATACTTTCTAAGCTTTGCTCCAAGTCATTTCAAGCTCTGAAAGGAAATTCAAACTTATGTTGAGGACAAATGATAGCTTTTTGGGAGGGCAGATAAAGGTTCTCCAGCCTAAAAGCGGTTATCGCGCTGGATCTGATGCTGTTCTATTGGCTGCTTTTGTTGCCCCCTCCCACACTTCTATTCTAGATATAGGCTGCGGGGTAGGCACCGTATCACTTTGTTTAGCTCATAGGCTTGAGGGGACTCAAATCTGGGGCATAGATCGACAGAAAGAGCTTGTGGATCTAGCTCTGGAAAATGCCAGTCAGAACTCCTTCCAGGGACGCCTCCATTTTTTTGTGGAGGATATTAGGGCTTCGGCTCCGGTCTCACAGGGATCGCCTTTATTCGAGGCTGTATGCTCTAACCCACCTTACTTCCATCCTTCACGTCCTTCTAAGGACGCCTCTCGCGCTCTTGCCCGGACACAAAGCATAAGCCTGAAAAAATGGGTGGAATATTGCTTTAGCAGGCTTTGCCCCAAAGGATATTTGTATCTCATTTATCCCGCAAGCGAGCTGACTGATCTCATAAAAGCCCTGGAAAACTTTGGAGGGATCCACCTATACCCTGTTTGGACATTCCCCTCCGGCCCTTGCAAACGTGTCTTGGTGCGTGCGCAAAAAGGTTCCAAAGCCCCTTCTGTTTTATTGCCGGGTCTTGTGCTCCACGACCCAGCTCTGCCCATTTCTCCCACGGCCTCGGGGCGCGTCCCTCTATCTTCCCAGGCAGAAGATATCATGCGCCATGGCAAAGGAATCTTTTTCTAGAACTTGAGGAAGCAACCCTCTTAGGGGCGCGTCTTCCTGCACTGTCTTCAGGCAGGGAGACAGATGGACACCTTTAATCCGCCCAAAGAAGATGCCCCTAGCTCGATGGTGCCGCCATGATTGTGCACAACATCCTGAGCAATGCTCAAGCCGAGACCCGTCCCTCCTGTCCCTGGATTGCGTGAGCTTTCTAAGCGGTAAAATGGCTTGAAAACATCTTGGCGTTTCTCCACGGGTATTCCCGTGCCATTGTCCTCGAGAGTGATTAAAATACCCGACTCATCCTTACGAACTCTTAGAATAGCGGAGGATGCGTAACGGTTGGCATTGGATAACAAATTCCACAAAGCCCTTTTAAAGGAGTTTGGTTTAAGGGGAAGCAAAAAGCCAGATGGCACGTCGGCCCTTACATCCAGAGGCATATTTTTCATGGATACCAAGCACTCCATAATGAGAACCTGCAGATCCACGGACGCGCTCTTCTCGCCCTGGGTCCCCTTCACGAAACTGAGGTATTCCTCTATAAGAGCCTCCATCTCGGCTACATCCAAGCAAATCCCTTCTTTCGCTTTGCTTCTTGGCAACATTTCCAGCTGCAACTTTATGCGGGTGAGAGGGGTGCGTAAATCATGTGAGATACCGGCAAGCATAGTTGTTCTCTGCTCAATTTGACGCTTGATGCGTTCTTTCATGAGCGTGAAAGCCTTCCCTGCCTGACGCACCTCCTGGGCTCCTGCAATTTTGAATATCGCCTCATCTTCGCCTCTACCGAACTTATCTGCGGCCACGGCCAGCTTTTGGATAGGACGGACCTGGTTCCTCAGAAAAATGGAGGCGATAATGAGAAAAAACAAAGATGAGCCAAAGACCCACACAAACAAAAGGGGAGTGGCGCGGCTCATAAGTCTTTTGCGAGAGACCGATAAAACCACCACGCCTTGCTCCATTTCTACGTTAATGGTGAGCTCATCGTTGGTGGAGGTTAAAGCAAAAGGATACTGTAATCTGTGCTTCAAGGCTTTGTCTAAATAGCGATCTTCCCAGCCTTGTATAAGCGTAGGAGACATGTTTTTCAACTCCGCTCCCTCTAAGAAAGAAACGTCTAGGCCCAACTCACTGGCGATGGTCAAGGCCTGATCCCTATTTTTGTTATACATATCGGTCACAAGTTGAGTAATTCCAGCCAGGTTACTGGCCAGATTTTTGGTGACAGAGTCAAGGTAGCGGTCAAGGAATACCACGGTGAAAACGATTTGGACCAAAACCAGTGGCAGCCCTATGATAAGAAGGGTCCTTTTGAAGAGAGTTTTTGGGAAAAGTTCCTTGAACAATCCCTTAAATTTTAATGATCCCACAAGATATACCCTTTATGGCGTATAGTCTGAAGATAGCGAGGCCTTTTCGGATTCTCCTCTATTTTCTTTCGAAGTCGCGTGATTTGTACATCGATTGTTCGTTCGGTGGCAGTTATGCCGATAGCCTCAATGAGCTTTTCTCGGCTTAAATACTCTCCCACATGATCTGAAAATATTTTCAACAAAGCGGCCTCGCTGCTGGTGAGGGCGATAAGATCATTTCCTTTATAAAGTTCCCGCTTCAAAGGATCGAAGCTGAACCCACCAAAATGCAGCCTTCCTTCCGTTCCCAAAGACTGGCTTCGCTTTAAGAGGGATTGAAGACGATAATAAAGCTCCCGCGGCTCGAAGGGCTTGGATAAATAATCATCAGCTCCTTTTTCAAATCCCTCAATCCTGTTGTCTACTTCGCCCCTTGCGGTCAGCAAGAGAATGGCGGGAGGGGTCTTGAGGTGTGACTTTATATACTCTGTGAGCGAAAGCCCAGATTCTCCAGGCATCATCACATCCATGATGACAAGGTCAAAGACGAAGTATTTGATCAGCTCTCGGGCTTCAGCTGCATTCCTTGCGCGGCTTATGGAAAAGCCTTTCTCACTCAGATAGCTGCTCAACAAGTCTCGCAATCGATCGTCATCATCTACTATCAGAAGATGGGGCTGCTTATTCTGTGTCACAGGACTACACTTTGGAAATTCGAATCTGTTACGAGTTTAACAGGAATCAAGCTTTAGAAAAAGTGGACCACTCTAGAAAAATTGAAACACTCATGCTTTTAAACCTCTTTCCATTTGGTTTATAATGTGCTCTGTTAACATTTCTCCAGCTTTTGTCAAGCTGGGCCTTTTTAACAAAGCGATTTCAGCCTCTGTTACTTTTGGTAAACCCACGGATGAGGGGACCTGGTATACTTTGTTAGGCAACATATTTGAAGGCAGGATGGTTATACCCAGGCCCGCCTTTACAGCAGCCATTATTCCTGCAAAGCTTTGACTAGTATAGCTCACGCGCCAAGGGATTTTTCCCTGTGTCAATGCAGCTAAGGCGCGAGCTCTATAAATACATGGCTCAGGAGAAAGGACCAGAGAAAGGGTGTCTGTATATGTATAATCTGCTCCTGCTGCCCATATAAGGCGCTCTCTCCATATTTGTGTGCCTCCTTGGATTCTGCCGGGGTCTCGCTTTACCAGAATAATATCAAAATCCCCCTGTCGAAATCTTTCCATCAGTTTTAAAGTTAAGTCACAGTAAACTTTTAGCTGAATGCGGGGATGATTTAAGCGGAAAGTAGCAAGCACATCGGGCAAATAATGAGTAGCAAAATCCTCTGGCGTGCCTAGGGTGATTTCTCCCTCTGCGTCGGGTTCTTGTAAAAGACTAAACACCTCAGACTCTAATTGAACTATTTTTTTGGCATACTCTAAAAAGAGTTGGCCTTGAGAGGTCAATTTAAGGGCATGCCCAGTGCGATGGAATAAACTAGAGTCCAAGGCCTCTTCTAATTTCTTTACCTGTATGCTCAGGGCTGCTTGTGTTCTCCCCATTTTTTCCGCTGCTCGGGTTATGTTGCGTGTTTCCACGATAGAAAGAAAACTTTTCAAGACTGCGCTATCTAGATTAAAAGCCACACTAACCACATCATCAAAATAAAAAATTATTATCATAAATATAAATACTATTAATTTGTTTTATGCAAGAGGCATTGTTATTATTGCTCGTAGATAAGTTATCTGAAAAGGCCCTAAATCCCTTTTTTAGATTTTTTTAACCTTTTTTTATCTTGGTTGGTGCTCATGTACTTATTAAGGTTTTCATGTGGCAAATATTAAAAAATAATCTTAATTTCTATTATTAATTCTCCATATTCGCTAAGTGTTATTCATGGAATTTTTGAGACTGTTTCTGGAAAATCTGATTTCTCCCTCAACCCTTTTTTTTATTTTGGGTATTTTGATCGGAGTCTTAAAAACCAATTTTTCATTTCCTGATGAGGTTAAGCGCTTTTTATCTATCTATCTTATGATAGCCATTGGCTTTAAGGGCGGGGTAGCTTTATCCAACATAGAAGCTCTAGGGTCTCAAACAATTTTTGTTATTTTTCTGGGGTTGGGTTTTGGTTTTCTACAACCTTTTTTAGGATATGGCCTTCTCAGATTGACCACCAGCTTAGATCCTATTACAGCTGCCGCTGTAGCAGCCCATTATGGTTCCGTAAGCCTATTGACTTTTGCTGTGGCCACAACTTTTTTAAAGATGCATAATATCTCCTACAGGGGATATATTATAGCTATACTTGCCCTTATGGAAATCCCCGCCATCTTTTCTGGCTTGTTTTTAGCCCATAAACACAGGAAAATTGATAATCAGCGCGAAAATGCTCTTCGAGAATCCTTAGTAAATGGTCCAGTTCTTCTTTTATTGGGATCTTTTTTTATTGGGTGCTTAACGGGCAAAGCTGGGTTAGAAAAATTAGAGGGGTTTCTTCTCTCTCCTTTTCAAGGAATATTGTGTCTTTTCTTACTAGAAATAGGCCTTGGCGTAGCCAGTAACTTTCATCAATTAAGGCAATTCACCCTGCCTTTAATCTTGTATTCTTTTTACATGCCTCTCATAGGAGGTGGTTTTGGGATACTTATTTCTTGTATGATTCCTTTGGATTTAGGAACAGGGATGTTGTTCACGGTTTTATGCGCGAGCGCTTCCTACATTGCTGTACCAGCGACGATGCGTCTTGCTCTGCCTGAAGCAAAAGAGGCCATCTACATTCCTATGACGCTTGCCCTCACATTTCCTTTTAATATCACTTTGGGCATTCCTCTTTATTATGAAATAGCTAAAAGGCTTTTATAATTCTTGTAAAAAATTTCCACTACATAGAAGACCTCTGGCCTAGGGCTTAGCATAGACCATCTACTGCGCGTTAATTGATTCGAAAGGTTCTGGGACATACTTCTGATCAATATACGGCAATTACGCGCCTTCTCGCGTGCGTCTTTCTCACATCGAGTAAGACCTATGCTCTTACCCTGCCTTATGCAATAAGCTCTCTATTCAAAAGTATTTAATGATTTTGCAGGCGAGCAACATAAAAACCATTAGCCGTATTCAGCTTCTATCATAGTCTGTATTATTGCAGGGGCTTGGATATTTTCTGCTATAAGTTTAAATAGAAAATATAGACGAATGATAAAAGAATAATTTCGAGCAGAAGATGAATACACGAACCCTTGGTAAAACTGGATTAAAAACACTGGATGTAAGCCTCGGTTGCTGGGCAATTGGGGGCTTAGTAGAAAACCTGGGCATGGGAATCGGATGGTCCGGGGTAAATGATGATCTTTCTTTAAAGTCTTTGTTATTGGCCTTTGAACTGGGTATTAATTATTTGGATACTGCTGATGTGTATGGGTTAGGTAAATCTGAGCAGTTAATAGGTCGTGCAGTAAAAAAAGCTTCCAGAAATGATTTAATCATAGGATCAAAAGTAGGGTATTTTAAGGGGTCTTATTCTAATGCATACCATCCCTCTAATATGAGACAACAGCTTGAATGCAGCCTCAAAAATGTTAATTCAGATTATTTGGATGTATATGATTTTCATAACCTTTATTTTGGTGAAAAAAATGAATATAGAGACGATGCTATATTCACAATGCAGAAATTTAGAGAAGAAGGAAAAGTAAGATTTATTGGGTTAAGGTTTGGGCATCAATATTCTCCACATAAAAGAGAGGGAAGGAATGTGAAGGATGAGTTAGATAATTTTTTAGAAATGATCAATCTTTTCCAGCCCGATATCATAAAGATGCATTTAAACCTGTTAACTTGTTTGAACTTTTCTAGTGACTTTAATATTTTTGACTGGGCTACCAAAAAACAGGTTGGAATTGTCTTCAACAAGCCATTTGAGCAGGGAGCGTTGCTGGCTAAGTATGATCCAACTAATCCTCCGTCCTTCGATAAAAGTGACATAAGAAAAGATAAACCTTATTTTTCAACTCGTTATATTAAAAAAATCAATGAGTACATGAATAGAATCAAAGAAGCTTATGGGGGCGATACAAATAAGATCATAAGATTCTG
>CAYXFG010000015.1:0-12619 GCA_964464225.1 uncultured Holosporaceae bacterium | reverse complement strand
ATGATTTCCCAACCCTTCCCACACGTCGTGCACTAAACAGCGGCCGACGCTGCCCACCACGCACCCCCGGGAAGCTTCCTTGTGACAGCGTGTTGTCTGTATGGGTTCATCAACGGCCAAAATAATGTCGCTGATACTAATGTCAGCGGGGTATCGGCTAAGCAAGTATCCACCGCGGATACCACGGCTACTGGACAGAAGGCCGCTGCTCTTCAGTTTGTGGAAAAGCTGCTCTAAATAGGAAAGCGGTATGCCTTGCCTTTCCGCAATCAGGCTTAGGGCGACAGGCCCCTTTAGATCCTGGGTATGAAATGCCAGGTCAGCCATGGCCATAACCGCGTACCTACCTTTTGTGCCTAGTTTCATCCCTTGTAATCCTAAAAAAAACCTTATATAATGGGCCTTCTATTTCTTTTGATTGAAACCTAATATACCCGAGTAATTTAGTCAAGTTTAAAAACTTGTCCAGATATTGTGCTCAGGTTCTTTTGGGCATGGAGTTTTTAGAATGGCTGATATTATTATTCAGGGCCCCGCTGGCCGTCTTGAAGCGAAGTATCATAGAAGCTACAGGAAAGAAGCCCCTATAGCTCTCGTATTACATCCCCACCCTATTCATGGCGGCAGCATGCATTCCAAACCCGCCTACACCTTATATCATGCTTTCGCGCAGGAGGGTTTCAATGTACTGCGGTTTAATTTTCGGGGCGTGGGCAAATCGGAAGGTGTGTTCGACAATGGCGAGGGAGAGCTGAGCGACGCTGCAGCCGCCTTGGACTGGCTTCAGGCTGATAACAGAAGTGCCTCGGCCATATGGGTGGCTGGTTTTTCCTTTGGCGCCTGGATCACTCTGCAAATGCTTATGAGACGGCCGGAAATTGATGGGTTTTTAGCCATATCTCCTCCTGTGAATATGTACGATTTTAACTTTTTGGCCCCTTGTCCTATAACAGGCTTGATCGTACAAGGCGGGCTCGATACCATCGTCCCTCCAGAAGCTGTGAAAACTTTCTTCAAGAAGCTTGCAGCCCAGAAAAACAGTAAGGTAGAATTTATGGAATTAGAAAAGGCTGATCACTTTTTTACCAATCTTCAGCCTCAGCTATCTGCGCAAATAAAGGATTACTTAAGGCGCAATGTCAAATTTGTCTGAAACCTCGGAAACCTTTCGTCCTCATGTCTAATTTGAAGGCTTTAAGAAGCCGCATCCAAACCATCAAATCCACTCAAAAAATAACATCTGCCATGAAACTAGTGGCTTCAGCTCACTTCCGACGCGCTGAAAGCCGTCTTTCTCATATGCGCACTTATGCACATCAGGTTGAAGAGGCCTTCCTAGCTTTATTAGATCCTTTGGACAACGTTGATAGAGAAGGCTTCTTGTTTAGAAGGCCCTCTCAAAAGAAACATCTGCTTATCCTTATAGGCAGCGATAGGGGGCTATGTGGTGGATTTAATGTGAATCTTAGCAGGAAGGCCAATTCCATCATTGCCGATTGCCAGAGAGAAGGGAAAGAAGTGAGCTTGCTCTGCGTGGGATCAAAATCTACAGCGGGGTTGTACCCGCCTTTTATGCGCCTTATAAAAGAACGCTTTCCCTGCGTTCCTCAAAATATGTCTTCTCTTGTCACGGCCTTGTCCTCCTGGATCGTTCAAAGTTTGAGCCAGCAAGACACAGCTTCTTGCTCTCTTGTTTACACAAGGTTTCGATCTTTGATGCATACCCATGTTATAGAGTGCCCCCTGGTCGCCCCCTCGCCCAAGGAAGACTCCCAGAACTATAGGCCTCGAGCTTATGCCCACGACTCTAAAACAACTGATATCTTGAATGCATTCTCTATTGCCTTTATAAAGGCAAGGCTATACTCAGCAATCAGCGAGAGTCAGGCCAGCGAGCAAGGAGCTCGCCTCATGGCCATGGAAAACGCTACAAAAAACTCCCAGGAAATTTTGGAAAACCTGGAGATCCTTTATAATCGCGTCCGACAGGCCCTGATTACAAAGGAACTTATAGAGATTGTAGCAGGATCAGAAAACATGTAGGTAAAAACTATGCCAAGAGCGAAATCCGAAAACAATGTCGGCACCATAGTCCAGATTGTGGGGCCCGTGGTCGACATACTCTTCCCCGATAAACTGCCTGACATCCTTAATGCTTTGGAAGTGGTCCATCAGGGGCCCCGCATCGTCCTGGAGGTTACCCTTCATTTGGGAGACAATAAGGTTCGGGCTATTTCCATGGCTGCCACAGAAGGCCTAAGCCGTGGCATCAAGGTTTTGGACACAGGACATCCCATCCAGGTACCCGTGGGTGAAGAGACGCTGGGACGCATTATGAACGTTATTGGCGAGCCCATTGATGACCGGGGCCCCATCGCCTCTCAGATTCGACTGCCTATCTATCGCCCAGCCCCCTCTTTCGCAGAACAATCCACAGAGACGGAGATCCTGGTCACCGGCATCAAGGTTATTGACCTGCTTGCTCCTTACTCGCGGGGGGGCAAGATCGGTCTGTTCGGAGGGGCGGGAGTGGGGAAAACTGTCCTGATCATGGAGCTGATCAACAACGTAGCCAAGGCCCACGGAGGATATTCGGTTTTCGCAGGTGTGGGTGAACGCACCCGGGAAGGCAACGATCTTTATCATGAAATGATTGCTTCCAATGTAATCAATCTCGACGGACCAGGCTCTAAGGCCAGCCTCGTTTATGGACAAATGAACGAATCGCCGGGCGCCCGCGCCAAAGTAGCTCTGACAGGTCTCACCATTGCTGAGTACTTCCGTGATCATGACCACCAGGATGTTCTTTTATTCATAGACAATATTTTCCGGTTCACCCAAGCGGGCTCGGAGATCTCTGCCCTGTTAGGGCGCATCCCCTCTGCTGTGGGATACCAGCCCACACTAAATTCAGAGATGGGGGAGCTGCAGGAACGCATCACCTCTACAGATAAGGGATCGATTACAAGCGTCCAGGCTATCTATGTGCCCGCCGACGACCTCACAGACCCGGCACCAGCCGCCTCCTTTGCTCACTTGGATGCTACAACTGTGCTGAGCCGAAAAATTGCCGAGCTGGGTATCTATCCCGCCGTAGACCCTTTGGACTCCACCTCTCGTATTTTGGACCCCCGCGTTTTAGGAGATGCTCACTATGCCTTGGCAAGAAAAGTTCAAGAGGTTTTACAGACTTACAAATCCCTACAGGATATCATTGCTATTCTAGGCATGGATGAGCTTTCGGAGCACGATAAATTAACGGTGGCACGCGCCCGGAAAATCCAGAGGTTCTTCTCCCAACCCTTTCATGTAGCTGAAGTATTTTCTGGGCGGCCTGGAACCTTTGTCCCCCTGGAGGAAACCATAGAGGGCTTCAAAGGTATCGTAGAAGGCTTGTATGATCACATTCCCGAGTCCTGCTTCTACATGGTGGGATCTATCCAAGACGTGATCAAGAAACATAAAGAAACTCAGGGTTAATCTCGCTCAAGACCTGAGCTTGGGAGAAGTCGTCCCCTCTCCTTTATTCTCTCTGTTCTCTTTATCGGCCATAATCATCAGAAAACCGCTGGATGTCATCTTCGCCCAGGTAAGAACCCACCTGGGTTTCAATAATGCGCATGCGAGATTCTGAACGGTTTTCCAATCTATGCCTACATCCCCTAGGGATAAAGGTAGACTGCCCCCTTTCTAGAAAAAGCTGCTCCTCCCCCAAGGTCACCCAAGCCTCCCCTTCCACGACAACCCAGTGCTCATCCCGATGAAGATGAGCTTGCAAGGAAAGCCGCTTTCCTGGTTCAACCACCAGAGTCTTGACTTTATAGAGAGGACCCTCCGCCAAAACCTCAAAAAAACCCCAAGGCCGCAGACAAAAACTATGTGGATCTTTCATATCTTAGCGCCCTTTCCACGCCTGTGGTATAGTAGAAAACCTTATCTTTGAAAACAAGGGGTGTGTCATGGACCTATTGTGGTTAGCCTGGATCCAAAGCCTTACGGAGTTTGTGCCTGTCAGCTCTTCAGCGCATTTAAGTATTCTTTCCCATTTTCTGGGAATGGCGCCGATGACACGTGGGCTGCAGGTGGGGCTGAATGTCATGAGCCTTTTGGTGGTGGTGGTTTATTTCAGGCATTCTTTCTACCAACTCACAAAGAGCGCTCTCTTTTTATTCCGAGGGAAATTCCTGGAAGAGCTGCCCTATCTTCTAAAGCTTGTTGTGGCTACTGCGCCCGTGGTAATGGCGGGTTTTTTCATGCATTCTTATGGGCCTTCTCTTCATGAAAGCCTAAGGATTATGGGGTTGAGCTCTATTTTTTTTGGCGCCCTCTTAGGGATAGCCGACTGGAAGGGGTCTCTGGCTAACCCCGAAAAAGAACTGTCCTACAGGGATGCTCTTTTGATTGGCGTCGCCCAAGCGTTCTCTTTGGTGCCAGGCGCGAGCCGTCTTGGAACTACTCTCACGGCTGCCCGCTTCCTAGGTTATTCCAGAGAAGACAGTGCCCGGTTCTCTTTTTTGCTTTCAATTCCTGTGACCTTGGGCGCTTCTACGCTGCTTGCCAAGCAGATTCTCCTCGCGCCTCCCTCTGCAACGCTCTCCATTTTTTGGGCTGTTTTAGGTTCATCCTTTGTCCTGGGGTACGGCGCGCTGCATTTTTTCATGGCCTACACCCAACGCCACTCCTTTTTGATCTGGGCTCTCTATCGCATTTTCTTTGGAGCAGCCCTTCTAGGGTACACCTTTTGATTTCCAGTGGAAAACCATCAAATCAAAAAGTTCTTCGAGATTTTATCCGAAAAAAACCCAGCCCCGCAGACCGAACTTTACTTTACGAATGACTATACTCTTTTGGTGGCAGTTATTCTGTCGGCTCGGATGACTGACCGGGGCGTCAACAAAGTTACGAAAAGCCTCTTTCAAGAAGTATCCACCCCCCAAGACCTTCTGAAGCTTACCCTTGGCCAGCTAGAAGAACGCCTTAAAACCATCGGCCTTTATAAAACAAAGGCGAAAAACCTCATGGCAATGTCCCAAATCCTGATAAGTACTTATGGAGGCTGCCCGCCTGGCACTTTTGAAGACCTGATAAAGTTACCAGGTGTAGGGCCCAAGACAGCAAGGGTAGTCTTAAATGCTATCCACAAATTGCCTACCATTGCCGTAGACACACATGTTTTTAGAGTTTCCAATAGGACTGGTCTTGCGCCCGAAAAGACGCCCGAACGCGTCTCTTTAAAGCTGGCACAAGTGATTCCCCCTGAATTCCAACTTAACGCTCATCACTGGCTTTTGCTTCATGGCAGATATATCTGCACGGCGCGTGTGCCCTTGTGCCCGGCGTGCCCTGTGGCCTCCTTATGCGCCTTCAAACAGAAGACTGGGGCTTCTTAGAAGGCAGCTCTTGAAGTTTTGACTTTTTAAAATAGTATCCGCTTGCAGGAATAAGGCAGATATAGACAACCGCGATAAGAGCCAATGTAAGCCACGGAAGAGCCACAAGAGCCGCTGCGACGAGAGCTGCCGCCAAGAAGACAGGCAGTATATATTTTCTCGCTATTTTTCCCTTTTTAAAGGAGAAAGTGCGTAACCTGCTAACCAGTAGGCTGGAAACCAAAAGGACCCAGGCGCCATAGCCCTCAGGAGGAACATATAAGTTTTCCAAGTGAAAATGCAGAATCATGGGGGTAAGCACTAGGAAGGCCCCGAAGGGCGCAGGGACACCTATGAAATAGTTGGGGTTATTGGAGGGATTATCAATAAGGGTGTTGAAACGCGCCAGCCTGAGAACCATGCAAATCGTGTAGATGAGGGAAATCGGCCACCCCAAGCGCCCTAGAGACTGTAAAGAATAATGATAAATCACAATGCCCGGCACGATCCCGAAGTTGCAGAAATCCGCGAGAGAGTCCAGCTCAGCGCCGAACTTGCTTGTGCTTTTTAATAAACGAGCGACGCGCCCATCCAAACCATCTAACACCATAGCCCCTAGGATCAAAATCACGGAAAGCTCCCATTTCTGAACCAGGGCAAACCGTACAGAGCTGAGGCCCGCGCACAGTGCTACAAGGGTGATGAGATTAGGGATGAACTTTTGGAGAGGGAGCTCGTTCAGGCGTGGCTTGATCTTTTGGCTTAAAACTGGGCCGGGCTTACGCATCTACTGGGTTACGCCTTGGGTAATGCCCAAGCTTTTGTCTATGGTCGCTAGGATCGTCTCCCCTGCGATGGTGGTCTGCCCCTCTAGAACGGCGGCCCTTGACTCTGGAGGAAGGTAAATATCCATCCGGCTTCCAAATCTAATGATACCAAAGATCTGGCCCATTTGCACCTGGTCCCCTTCGACCACATCTGACTGGATGCGCCTGGCTATAAGACCGGCTATCTGGACGAAACCTATCTTTAGGCCTTTGGGGGACTCTACGGTGAACAGCTTACGCTCATTATGCTCGCTGGCTTTGTCCAGGGAGGCTGGGAAAAATTTCCCTTTGTGATAGTGTACTTTGCTTATAATTCCAGACATGGGAACCCGATTCACATGCACATTAAAAACATTCATAAAAATGCTGATACGGGTGCGTGGCTCTTTCTCTAGGCCCAATTCGCGGGGAGCCCGCACCTTCTGGATGGAAATGATCTTGCCATCAGCGGGCGCCACAATCAGGTGCTCGCTGAGAGGGGTCGTACGTAAGGGGTTTCGGAAAAAATAGAAACACCATAACGTGAGGACCGACCCCAAGATTCCAAAGGGCACGTAGAGGTACCACAAAATAAAGCTTATTAGCAAAAAAAGGGTGCCAAACTTGAACCCTTCACGATGAAGACGCATATCCATTTAAAACTTTCTTGTATAGAGGTTCACTCTTACTTAGTTCTTCCAAGTTTGTAAAGGCATCCACAGCAAAATCTTCAAAAGCCTCTTCAATCAAGCCCTTTCAGACAATTCTCGAAGGTAATGGGGTGCTTGAGATAAATAGAATCAAAAGCCCCGCAGTTCTTGCAGTAGAAGTCCCAACCCGATAGAGAGACTTTACAAGAGTCACACTTGAAGGGTATGGAGAGCTTTTCCATGGCGGCCCTCAAATACTGAGAAACTTTAACCTCAGAGGCCTTCTGCGCCCTGACCAATGCGGCCTTTAGGATAAGAGCTTCGGGAGCGTCAGAGGGTAGGCCCTTTATATGACGCTCGGCCTCGGCCCACAATTTGGCATGGAGGCAATATATAATGAGACAAAGACGGCTCACCGGATGCTCAGGACACAGATCATAGAGGTCTCGCATAACATGCACGCGGTCCAGGGGCTTTGGGCTTTCCGAGAAGGTCCGACAATAATAGTCTGCAAGCTCCCACAAAGGGTTATGAATCCAAGCTTTTTCCAGGACTTCTTTAGCGGCTCTTTTATCCTTATGACGCAGGAGTGTTTCAGCGTAAGGAAGCAAGAGGGGGGGGAAAGCGGGCGCTCTATCATAGGCTTTCTCCAGATAGCGCAGTTTTTCCTCAAGGTCATTTCCTTTTTGCTGAGAAAGCTTGTAGAAAAGCATGGCTTCTAGCTTTCTGGATTCCTCTTTGGTAAAAGCACCTTTCTTAACAGCGCGCTTCAGTTTTTCTAGGGCTTCCTCCCATTCCTGCGCCCCTATGGCCACTTTGACGCCTTGTTTTAAAAACCATCCTTGGTCGTCGAACTTTTCTCGGGCGGCTGATAAAAGCATAGAGGCCTTGCTGTTCTCTTGATTTAAGAGCGCTGCTTCAATCTCATCGTAAACAGCAATAGGGGTGTAATGATGAAATTTCTTCAGATGGGTCAAAGCCAGGTGCTGGGACCTCTTGTCTTTGAGCTGTTTTGCCACCTTGAGCAAAGTTAGGGCGGGAAGAGGTGAGTCAGGCAGAGCACCCATGGCTCGCAAAGAAGCCTTTTTACACTCCTCGTAGTTGCCAAACTCTAAAGCGCACATGGCCTGAGCCAAGGAAGTTTCCCCATTTGCCTTCGACGAAAGCGTGTGCACCCCCAAGCTGGACCTTATCACACACATAATCCCATGCCAGCCCCACTTCACGAAGCCCATAAGGAAAATAAGTGTCACCACACTCAGCAAGATGAAAGCCATGCTGGTGTCAACTTGATAGCCCAACCACTCAACATGAATATGCCCGGGATTCTGAGTAAACCAGAATCCCACTAAGAAAATAAGAATAAACCGAAAAGCCCTGCTCATAAGTTTGGTATTCACTTTCCGTCCGGCCCTTCCAAGTAGAAAGCCAAAGCTCGCGTCATCTCCGAGAAGGCCGTCTCAGCTTTTGCGCTGTCTGATAGTAGATTCAGGAGATACATGTTGTGTGGCCAATGTTGCTGGGCATACCGAAGAGCCTCTTCAAATTTCTGTTGGTTAATCAAATCTTTTATGAAGGAAAGCGAAGCCTGATCCCCTGAAGTGATTCGGATGAATTGTGAAAAGAAGTCGCTTATGAAACCCGAGAAATTCTTCTTTTCCTGCTTTTTGGGGACGCCTTTTAAAGCTTCCACAAGAAATTGGGTGCTGGGGACGCCAGAATTGGCGGCTCTTTCTATGGCAGACGGTATGCAAGTCTGGAGCAAGCGTTGGGGCAAAATAGACTTAAGCTCCATAATTTCTTCTCGGTAAGAGAGCCCCCCGTGGAATTTACGAGACAATTCTGTGTACAGCAGAAGGACTTTCATTTTCCTTCCAATCCCTTTGAGGGCGGCCTCTCGCAAAGACGATCCTGGAGGATTTGCGGAAAATGTCGTTGTGTTTCTAGCCTCCGTTAGCCTGGATTGCGGCTCTGAGGGACTCTCCTTGTTCTTCCAAGAGAAAGACGTTCCCGACCCCACCAAGACACCTTGATTTCTTAAACGCCAGCCGTAAAAAGTCAGGCCTAATGCGGCTACAATCAAGACCAGCCAAGTTAGTTTTTTTTGAAAGAGCTTCGATGAAAGTGTTGCGCTTTCCTCTTTCCGTGCGTTTGAAGATTCCCTAGAATCCTGCGCCATACCTGCCCCCCTAAGTTTGTGTAAAAAAGCTTCTGGACCAAGATAGGATAATTCCACTCTGTTTTCCAGATCTTTATTCTAAAAATGAATCACTATCCGCGCAGGTTGCTGTTGGCCGAGAATTTTCCAAGCCTCAAGACCCCAAAGAGGCCCTCCTCATGTCTTGGATGATGAACTTAAGTTTCGATCTGCCACGCCAGAGCTCTGCTTTAGGGACCCCCACAACATCCATTATCAGCCCCTGGGCCTGGCTGAAAAAAACTTCTTCCAAGGCAGTGCCCACGGCTCGGAAGGCGATGGCCTCTAACCGATCCCCTTGCTCAGACTTTAGTATACAGCTGATATGTTTTCCCCCTCTTACAACGGGTGAGAGGATAAGACACCTTTGTACCCATACCACAGGAGAGGGATTGCCTGCCCCAAAAGGAGAAGCCTTCTCGATCTCTTGCACCAGTTCAAAAGTGATGCCTGCCAGAGAAAGGCGAGCCTCTATTTTGATGGTATTGGGTGCTCTATAATCTCCCGCGCTGGCCGACAAAGAACGGTACAAATCTTGAAGCCTTTCCCTTCTTACAGAAAGCCCCGCAGCCATGGCGTGGCCCCCACCGTTCTCTAGACATCCCTCTTGTTTGGCTTTGTGGATGGCGTCGCCCAAGTGGAATCCCTTGGTGGATCGTCCCGATCCTTTCCCCACTCCTTCCTCCCCAAAAGTGATCACCAAGGTGGGTTTATTGAACATCTCTTTCAAGCGCCCTGCTATAATTCCAATAACCCCCACGGGCGCTTTGTCCAGCACAATAAAAAGAAAAGAAGCATTTTTTTGATTCATAGAGGCTTCTTGGACTGCCGCTTCCAGGAAAGACACCTCCAGAAGCTGTCTCTCCTGGTTTAACACAGTCAATTGCCGCGCCAATATTTGGCTTTGTTCAGGGCATGCGCTCGTCAACACCTGTACCCCCATGGAGGGGTCATCCCCTATGCGCCCTCCTGCGTTGATGCGAGGCCCCAGGATATATCCCAGATGGTAAGGGGTGACTGCTCCTTCCACGCCTCCTGCAAACCTAAGAGCAGCCAGTCCTAGGTTAAGACCCTTCTCCATAACTTTCATGCCTTGAGCTACATAGGCTCTATTTAGTCCTTTTAAGGGCACCACATCGCAGACGGTGGCCAGCGCTACCAGATCCAGGAACGCCCTAAGATCTGGCCCGGGCTTTAGAGCCCCCTCTTCTTGAAGTGAACGTTGAACGGCCACAATCACCAAGAAACTTACACCAGCCGCGCACAAATAGGGGAAGCTACCGTCATCCCATCGGTTTGGATTAACGGTAGCCACAGCGGAAGGCAGAGAGGCTTCAGGAATGTGGTGGTCCACTACAATTACATCTAGCCCGAGGGAAGCTGCGTAATCCAAAGCCTCATGGGCCGTGGTACCACAATCCACAGTAATAACGACGCTTGCTCCTTGGTTCTTTAAGGTGTCGAAAGCCTGCTTGTTGGGTCCATAGCCCTCTTTCTCTCGGTGCGGAATGTAGTAACGAGCACTTACGCCCATCTTCTCGAAATAATTAAGGAACAAAGCTGTAGAACACGCGCCGTCCACGTCATAGTCCCCCAGGATTCCCAGGGTTTCGCCCTGTCTAAACGCCTTTAAAATACGCTCTACCGCTTTGCTCATATCTTTCAAGCTGAAGGGGTCAGGCAGGCAGTCTTTCAATTTGGGAGAGAGGTAGCGAGATGCCTCGGCTGGATCCGGGCATCTATGGTACAGCAAGGCGCTCAGGAATTCAGAGAAGCCCTGGGCCTGACACAGCTTTTTCACATAAAGGGGGTCTGGTTCTACAAGTTCCCACTGCTGACCCAGCAAAGAGAGGGGCCGAAGACCAACGTCAGCGTCCATGGAAGCCTAGGTGGCGGCAGAGGCTGCCGCCTCTCTTTCCCGTTTCAAAGCTGCCAGCTCGCGCTGGACTTCTGGCCTGGACAGGGAAGGAGCTTTATAATCTGGAACCTCCCCTAGATTCGGGTAATCATGTGAGCACCCTCCTAAGATGCCCCCTGCCATGGCAAGACAGAGCCAAAGTAGATTTTTTTTCGAACTTGGAAGCTTTCTAGTTTCTGAAAAGTGCATTCCTAGACCTTAAGACATCTTTCCTTAAATGGGAATCTTTTTCTGAAATTTTAACTGGTTGATTCCCAGACCTATCAGGACAAGCGTGGCTCCCATGAAGGTAACGGGGGTTAGAGTTTCTCCCAAGATAAGATGCGCAATGGCTACGCTGAAGACGGGAACCAAAAGGGCAAAGGGAGAAACCTGGGAGGCCCTATAATGCTTGAGCAAATACCCCCAGCAAGAATATCCGAATACCCCTGCTATCAGGCTAGCATAGAGCACCGATGCCAATGTTATCCAAGAAAAATGAACAAAAGGGTAAGTCACCATTTCCCAGCCCTCTGCAAAACCCGTAAACAAAATCAGAGGAAGGGGGGGGACTATATTCATCCAAACAGTGAGGTGCACCATGTTTACAGACTTGTGCTTCTGAGTGGCAATATTGGCAACCGCCCAGGAAAAAGCCGAAATAAAAACAAGAAAAAGCCCTGTCCCAGAGCCCGTTATTTCAAGCTTTACGGTAATGAGGATGATCCCCATGAAAGCGATAAAAATGCCTACCCAATGGTGCAGACGGGGCTTCTCCTTGAACACCCACAGCGCTAAGAGAACCGTGAAAATAACCTGACTCTGACTCAGCAGAGATGAGATTCCGGGAGGCACTCCCAGGGAAATAGCGAAAAGCATCAAGGGCAATTTGCACACCCCAATCAGCAGCCCCATTAAGACAAGAGTTTTCCAGGGAAGCTTCGGCCGGGGAACAAACAAAAGCAAGGGCAGCACCAGAATGGAGCGGAAAGCCGAAAAAAGGAAGGAAGAATTTCCCATAAGGCCTATCTTCATAAAGGAGAAATTAGCTCCCCAAGCCAGGGCCATTAGAACTGCAAGAAAAATATGTCTATATTCCAAAGAATAAACCGTCTTTATTTATGAACAACAACTTCTGATCATTATGATTTTAAATGTTTTTTAAGAAAGATCCTATACTTAATAAATCATAAAAAGAGGCCCCCCTCTGATGTCCATCCAGCCAAGACGGGGGCCAGGCATGAGGCTCTCTTTCAAAAGCGCTATTCTACAGGACTGGGAAAAGTCTCAGAAGGGGGGATATCTCGCATGCTCTGATCCTCTTTCTTTTCCTGTCGTTTCTCTACTTCATCCACATTTTGCAAAAGGTCGACCCCCTCTGGATACGTCACAATTTGATCCACCCATTCCGATTGAAGCTCGGCGGGCGGTGTAAAAGGGTATGAGGGATACATCCCTTGAATGGATTTGTAAAAATTAGCAAATACAGGGGCCGCAACCACTGATCCAGTTTGCTGTCTACCAAGGCTTTTTGGTGAGTCAAATCCTATGACCACTCCCACAGCCAAGCGAGCCGTGCCGCCCACAAACCAAGCATCGAAATAGTCATTACTGGTCCCTGTTTTTCCTACAATTACATGAGAAGCCACCGCTGCGTTTCTGGCGGCCCCTGTTTCCACTGAGCTCTGAAGCATCTTTAC
>CAYXFG010000014.1:0-13181 GCA_964464225.1 uncultured Holosporaceae bacterium | reverse complement strand
GGTGATAGACTTATACATGACGTAAGTACCATCTAGGTAAGCACTCATGCATTCGTTAATGGCAAAGTTGGCGCGTACACCGGGTGCAAAGCCCCACACGTTCTTATGGGTAGAGCCACCTCTATAGCCTGTCTGATTACCCGAATGCTTGAATTCAAACTTGGTGTAAAGAGCGCCCAGCTTGGCATACAAAGAGATGCTATCGGTTACAGGAGTTCCTATCAGGAAGTTGGCACCAAAGCTGTGCTTGGCCTTCATTTTTGTAGTGCGAACATCTCCACCACCTAGGTTGTGGGTGGTCTTAGATTCAGCCGTATCCATAAGAGCCACAGCCTCTCCGCCCATGAGGACAGAGTCGCTTACAAGCCCTTCTCCGCCCACGGTGAGGTGAGCCGTAAACCCGGAAGCTGTCTTCATCTTTTTAGACAGCACAGCCGATGCAGCGCTGAACTGCTCTTTCGCGTGTCCCTTGGGGTTAAGGTTAGAATAACCAAGACCCAGGTTCACATAAGCGCCCTCTCTCTTGGTAGCCATTTTGGCCGTACCGGCCGAAGCCATAAGCGCCACAGCCAAAGCCGTAGCTGTTTTCAATTTTATCATCTCAGTTCTCCATTTTAAAAAAACGCTTCCGGCGGGCGCCAGGCCTTGTTCCTCAAGACATGCCTGCCCTCAAAAACCAGAGGCTGACCAAACTATGACTTAAAGCAGGCCATCTGTCCAGATAAAACCCCCCGCCCCCCCCGGGGCTTATCCCCCGAAAAAGGCGAGAAGTTGTATTTATGCAACAGTTTATTCATCCTCACTGACTACAGTGGTTAGCGTATTCATACCCACTGGCTTTTCAGCACTGTTGGAAGTCGATGTGGCAGTGGCGGGCGCAAGGGCCTTTAAAACACCATCACCTGCGCGGGCCTTCATTTTTTGCGCAAAGGCGGAGGCTGTCTCCTCAAGTTTAACCATCCTCTCTCTCTGCCTATTGGCTGATGTCACTGTGGCCAAGAGGCTATCACGCTCGTTTTTAATAAACTCTTTTTCCCGTTGAAGCTGGGCCAACAGCTGCTGAAGTCTTTCGTTGTTTTCCGTGCCAGCTTGGGCGCTTTTCTCCTGCTCAGCTACTTGAGACTCCAGCTTTTTTATAAGGACTAGCTGTTGTTCCATCTTCGCATCATAGTCTTGGGTTTTTTGCTGATGCATCTGTTGCGCGCTCTGGAGGGCTCTTTTACTCGAAAGGGCGGCCTGTTTCAGGTTTTCTATAGTGTTAAGAAGAGCTGTGCGACTTCGCTCCGCGTTGGCTTGCTCTTGTTCCAGTTTTTTCAGCTTAAAACTGTCTTGGTCTGAGAGGGGGCGCCCCTGTAGCCTCTGTATTTGAGTCTGTTGCTGTTGAACCTGCAGGCCCAATTCTTCAGACTGTCGAGACTTTTCCTCTACTTGTTCTTTCAAAGCCTCTATGCTTTCCATGGCGGCTTCTATTTTCTTGGAAGCTTGCTGCTTTTCTGCCTCATATTTCTGGACCAAGTTTTGCAATTCCACCCCTTGCTGCGCGCTCACACTTATTTCCAGCTTGAGAGTAGCTATCTCAGAGCTTAGCTTCTGTTGAGTTTCTGTGCTGATCTTGCCTTGGGTCTCAAGCTCTTGGGCTTTTACCTTAAGCTCCTCGGCCAGGAAAATCACATCTCTCAGGCTTTGTCTATAAGCCTTCCTGTCTTCATCTTGGTGGCTCTGCAGACTCTTAAGCTCTTGGGTAAGTACGGCTATCTCTCCTTGTCGGGCTGCTGAATTAGTGAGCGCCAAATCCAAGTCACCTTGCAACAATAGCTTTTGCGTTTCAAAATTGCTCTGCGTTTGGACATTTAGCGACTCCAAATCGCTCACCTGTTTTTGCAGCCTCTTAATCTGTTCTGGAAGCTGGGGAGCGCCGGTAGCCTTCTCTGCTCTAACTTTATGCAGTCTATTTTGCAAGTTGCTTGTTTGCTCCCGCAGGTCATTTTGCAGGGCGCTTAGCTGTTGTCGGAGCTCTTGGTTTTCTTTCTTCACACTTTGTAATAATAAGTCCGAAGCTTCCTCCAATTGTTTGTAGTCTGCAGCGTCCATTTTGGCATTGCCCAGCTCTCTCTGCATGGCTTCAAAATTGGTCTGCAGCTGGGAAAGCTGCTGCTCGAGCTGGCTCGCCTGGGCCTGAGCCTGGTTAGTCTGTGTGTTGCTTTTTAACAAACCGCGTGTCAACCGCTGGACTTGGTCTTGTGCAGCTTGCAACTCTTGTTGGGCCTGCTGGAGTTGGCCTTCCAATTCTCGATTTTGTCCCAACACTTCCACCCTCATTGTCTCAGAGGTTTGTAGTTCGCTGGTGAGCCCATTAATATGTATTTTCATGGATCTCAGACGATTTTCCATCTCTCCAGTTACCTGTACCAGACGGGCACGTGCCTCTTCGCGCTCTTGTTGATTGTAACCATCCCACTGTCTTACCAATTGACTGAGGCGTGCATTATTCTGCCTCAAGCCCGGTACCTGAGCCGCCTGTTTGAGTGCTATTTTTCTAACTCTTTTTCGGGCCAAATATCCTCTTATCCGAGCTTGTATAACGATGGCAGCCTCGCGCTGTTTTTTAAGCTCTTTACGGACCAAGTACCCCCGGAAGGTCTTTTGAACCGTAAGGGCTGCGTTCGCTCTTTGAGCTTGTCGTCTAGCCTGATAACCTTGCCAAACCCCTTGAATCCTACGAGCGGCCCCGTCGGCCCGAGCTTGGTCAGCCGCTTGTTGAGCTTGGGCTGCTGCCATCTGGGGGAAACTATTCCCGGGAAATGGGTGAGTTTCTAGCCACGCAACCCGTGCTGCCACCGCCGCTGGGCTGTTATTACCATGGCCTCCGGTTAATGCAGACAACTCGTCAGACAGAGGGGAGCGCGCTCTCCCTCCGCCCACAGCTTTGTTAAGCAAAATGGGAGAAACCCCAGAGACCAGCCTACCATCTGGTGCGACTATCTGTCTGCCCTCATAGACAACTGAAAAAGCTGTGGTGCTGACACCTAAATAAATCGCCATTAACCATGTCTTACTCATGTTCCTCATCCTGTTTTACTACTCCACATATTTTATTTTACTTATTTAATTCCTTGGCCCTTTTTGGAAAGGCTTATGAAACAAGCATAGCAAACGCATACCTCATGTCAAGCTCCTTCACCTGCAAGAAAAGGCCGAGGGTATAGGCGCCCACTTCGAAAACCTTTTTTTCCCAATATTTCTAGGGCTCTTTCCTTGATTTCCTTCAGCGGATTTGGTATTTCTGAAGGGCGTGCATGCGGTCGTGGCGGAATTGGTAGACGCGCAGCGTTGAGGTCGCTGTGATGGTAACATTGTGGAAGTTCGAGTCTTCTCGACCGCACCAAAGAAATGCCCTATACTTTAAGTTCAATGATTCTGGGTCGGGCGAGATCATTGCTGTTTAGCTTATTGAAATTACATTGGAGACTGCGATGGATCATCATGACCACACCCAGCGCGACGTGTCTTTCGGCGCTGATCTGCTGGATGGCATTTCTCCCGAGACCCTAGGTTCTATTAAAAAGGCTCTGGAAAAGAGTGATAAAAAAACTCTGATCAAGCTGACCACGGCTTTGGAGCCAGCGGATCTCGCCTCTTTCTTGGAAAATTTGTCTTCGCCCGAGCGCGAGCGTTTCTTTGCCCTGATCCAATCTCAGTTCAACTTTGACGTGCTGTTGGAGCTTTCTGACCATGTGCGCCAACAGGTGGTGCGCCTTATCGGCATCAAAGACCTGTCCAAGCGGTTGGCCGAGCTGGACAGCGACGATGCTTTTTTTCTTATAGACGAACTTACCCCGGAACAACAGGTGGAAATCCTGGCGGCCATACCTGCGGCCGTGCGGGCCAGCTTTGAAAAAGTCCTCTCGTATCCTGAACATTCTGCAGCCCGACTCATGCAGCAAGAGCTGGTGGCGGTTCCAAGCTTCTGGAAGGTGGGGGATGTGGTTAAGTATATCCAAGAATCCAACCTTATTCCCGAGACTTTCTATGAAGTCTACGTGGTGAACCCCAAACATAGGGCTTTGGGCAGCGTGGCCGTCAGCAAGCTTTTGCGCTTTTCCTGGGGAGTGGCCATTAAAGACATCATGAAAACGGACATCAAGCCCATCCCCGCCTTTGCGGATCAAGAAGAAGTGGCCTACCTTTTTCGCCACTATAATTTGGTCTCCGCCCCCGTGGAAGACGAAAGCGGGCGCATCATTGGCATGATCACCAGCGACGACGTGGTGGAAGTCATTGAAGAAGAAACGGAAAAGGAAATTTTACAGCTGGCCGGTGTCAGCGAAACCGACTTCACGGCGCCTTTTTTGGTGACGTCCAGCCACCGCATTGGCTGGTTGGCTGTCAGTTTGGTGAATGCTCTCTTGGCGGCCTTTGTCATCGAGTACTATAAGACCACCATCGAAGAAAAAGGCTCGCTTGCCGCGCTCATGACCATCGTGACCGCCATGGGAAGCGCCATAGGGACGCAGGTGGTCACGGTGACGGTACGTGCGTACTCCACAGGCGTTTTCAAAAACCTTAGCCCCTGGAAAAACCTAAGAAAAGAGGCCCTCATTGGTCTCGCCAACTCTATTTTCTTTTCCATCGTGCTGACCCTGGTGGTATGGCTGTGGCTGGGTGAGTTCAAATTGGCCATGATCGTGCCCGCGGCCCTTATCTTCACCATGTGTTGGTCTTCTTTTGCCGGCGTCCTTTTCCCTATTCTCATTGCCAGGATGGGCCTGGACCCGGCCGTAAGTGCGGGCCCGCTTTTGGCTGCCACCTCAGATGTGTTGGGGTTTGCGGCTTTCCTGGGTCTGGCCAGCATTTTCCTATAGGAGAGCCATGGCAGTTCCCACATCTCCCATCGTCCTCGTAGAGGCCTTGCGCACGCCCCTTGGGGCTTTTCAAGGTAGCCTTTCCCGGCTTTCCGCTCCAGAGCTTGGCTCGGTAAGCACCTGCGGCATTCTGGGCATGGTCCCCGGGGCCCGAGATCTGGTGGATGGGGTCATCATGGGGTGCGTCCTCACCGCCGGCCTCGGCCAAGCACCTGCCCGCCAGGTGGTTGCGACCTCTGGGCTACCCCTCTCCACACCGGCCACCACGGTTAACAAAGTCTGCGGTTCTGGGATGGAGGCTCTGTCTCTGGCCCATGATGCGCTTAGGCTGGGACGAAACAAGGCCATCATTGCCGGCGGCATGGAGAGTATGTCCAATGCGCCCCTTCTGGTGCGACGCCCTGCTAAAGGGCAACCCCCTCAAGAGGGGATTTACGCCGACCATCTGTTCTGGGATGCCTTAGAGAACGCCCGGGACCACCGCAGCATGGGGGCGCTTGCGGAAATGCTGGCTGAGACTTACGGCTTCACGCGAGATCAGCAGGAAGAGTATGTGCGCACTTCCCTGAAAAATGCTCTCCAATCCTCTTCCTCGGGAGGTTTTGCCCGGGAAATAGTGCCGGTTTTGATCCAAACGCCCCAAGGCACTGTGGAGGTGGCCACGGATGAATTTGCCTCTCGATTAAAGCCAGAAAAGATACCCTTTTTGCGACCCGCCTTCAAAGAAGGAGGCACCATAACCGCGGCCACCTCCAGTGGTCTTAGTGACGGCGCCGCCTCTGTGCTTATGACCACAGAAAGTTACGCCCAAAGCCAGGGGTGGAAACCACGGGCTTTTGTGCGGGGGGTCGCCGGTTATGCCTTGGATCCCGAATGGTTTACGCTGGCACCTGTTGGAGCTATTAAGGCTCTTATGAAGCAGGTAGGATGGTCCATGAACGAGATCGACCTTTTTGAAATCAATGAAGCCTTCGCCGTTGTGCCCATGGCAGCCATGCGGGATCTGGGGATTCCCAGGGAGAAATTAAATGTACAAGGAGGGGCCTGTATTCTGGGTCATCCAGTGGGTGCCTCAGGGGCACGTCTGGTGGTCACCCTCTTGAACGCTTTGGAACAAAGGCAAAAGACCAAAGGCGTTGCCGCCATCTGTATCGGCGGAGGCGAAGCTTTGGCCCTGGCCCTCGAGATCTAAGAACTCTCTTTTTTTAGTCCGCCATAGAGACATTCTTTTTCCAGCCTTCTCGGGGCCTGTTAAGGCGGAGATTCCTATAGATGTCGCACCCTGGATGCTTTTAACAGCTTATAAGCTAGGTCGCCCCCTTCTAAACCTATGCTAAGAATTCAAAATCAAAGCTTTGGCTGAGCGATGTGGAAGCATTTTGAACCACGTCCAGAGCTGGCTGTGCCTGTTGACGTCGCCTATATTGCTCCACCCCTTGCTGGAGCTGCCCTACATTTATAGTAGCGCCATATTTGATTAACAGACTCACTGTATCTAGTTTACAGTTCCAAACTGCTGCGTCTAGCGCAGTCATTCCATAATCAGAGGCCTTATTCACATCAGCCCCCTTCTTGAGAAGAGCTTCAGCGATCTTCAGAAAGTTCGCATCGCAGGCAGCATGGAGAGGCGTCCATCCATCATTGATGTCGGACTTATCAACCTCAGCCCGATTTTCAAGCAAGAATTTAACGACATCAAAGCGCCCATCGGGGCATGCTATATAGAGAGGCGTGGATCCAGTAGTACGGGCGTTAATATCAATCTGGGGATTACGTTGCAAAATAAGCGACGCCCTTAGTGAATCACCCACTTCACAAGCATCGAAAAATGCTTGCTGATCCGCGTCTAACTGGGGCGCAGAAAAACAAAGGGAGGAAACAAAACCTAAAACTAGACATAATAATTTCATGAGGGATCCTTAAGAAAATCTGTAAAAGACACTACATATATAGGGCACACCCTTCACCCTTTCAATGCGCCTCTCTGCTAAGATCTTCAGGCAGTATCTTGAACCCCCCGCTAAAGGCGGGGCCGCGCCATCGCAGGCCCTTTGGGGGGCAACCTAAAGCTTGGGTAGCTTATGCCAAGAATTCAAAGTCAAGGCTTTTAAGGCTTTGGGAGGCGCGGCCCACATACTCTTGGATTTGCATGGGTATGGGTCTGTTTCTGTTCCGCACAGCTTGCAGTAATTCTGCCGGGTCCATGATGGCGCCATATCTGATTAACAAGCTTATTGTAACCAGGTCACCTCTCAAAACGGCTGCCCCCAGCGGGGTCCGTCCATCAATGTCGGCTTTATTAGCATCCGCCCCTCCCTCAAGAAGAAGCTGAGCGATGTCTAAACAGTGCTGATTGCAGGCAGTACGGAGAGGCGTCCATCCATCACTGATGTCAGGTGCATTAACATCGGCCCCCTTACCAAGGAGGAACCTAACGACAGCAGTACTCCCTTCGTAACATGCATGGTTGAGAGGCGTCCATCCCGTAGCATCATGGACTGCGCTCACGTCAATCTGCGGATTATTTTGCAAAATATCTGAAGCCTTTGTTGAACAGCGCGCTCCACAGGCATGGTAAAATTCTTTCTGATCCATGGCCAACTGGGGCGCAGAAAAACACAGGGAAGAAACAAAACTTAAAACTAGACATAATAATTTCATGATCAATCCTTAAAAACATCTGTAAAAGATAATAAACATATAGTGCACAGCCTACATGATGTCAACATCACATCTTCGCTGGCGTCTTCAGGCAATCCT
This sequence comes from uncultured Holosporaceae bacterium, assembly GCA_964464225.1. Taxonomy (GTDB): domain Bacteria; phylum Pseudomonadota; class Alphaproteobacteria; order UBA7879; family UBA5542; genus CAYXFG01. The sequence goes on along the minus strand of CAYXFG010000014.1, from coordinate 5,559 downwards.
CCGAAGCCTCCGGCATGGTGCTGCCCAATCACAGGCCCTGGGGGCAGGAACCTAAAGCTTAGCTTACGCCAAGAATTCAAACCCCAACTTGCCGAGTGATGTGTGAGAATTTTGAGCCAACTGTAAAGCCCGCTCCACCTTGGCTTGTTTCTGAGGAAAAATGCACCAGTGGCTCACCCATACTGAGAGCTGCTTTTCATCTATACGGGCGCCATACTTTATCAAGAGGCGCACCATGCCCAGATCTGCTGTGGAGACCGCGCGACTTAGAGGGTTCTTTTCAGTTAGGGGTGCCTTGTTGGGATCAGCACCCTTTTCAAGAAGAAGCTCAGCACTTGCCAAGTCTCCCTGGAAACAAGTAGCCCACAAAGGTGTCCAATCCTGATCATCACACTTATGCACATCAGCATCCTTCCCAAGAAGAAGCTTGACAACTTCTATCCTTCCCCCCATGCAAGCGGCCCAAAGAGCTGTCTGGCCCTGGCCACAGCTTCTATTAATATCTACCTTTGGATGGCCCAGTAAAAAGGTGGCAACTTCTAAATTAGAACCCCCGCAGGCGGCGAAAAGCGGAGTCCTTTCACCGTCATCATATCCGTTAACATCCAGATTCGGATTATTTTCCAGCATCTGTTTCACATCTGCCAAGGGGCGGTACCCACAGGCCTCGACAAATTCCTTCTGAATCGCCGCAGAACACACTGATCCAAGAAAAACAAAAAATAGAAATAATAATTTCATGATTAATCCTTAAGAAAATCTGTAAAAGATAATAATTATATAATGCACAAAACATGCCATTTCAACACTTGATCTTCGAAGATATTTTTAAGGCGTATTTTGAGAACACTGAAAGCGGTGCAGGGCGACCCGATCCAGGACCCCCGGTGGGAGGGGTCTAGGGCTTTGCTAGCCCTACGCCAAGAATTCAAAACCCATCTTGCTGAGTGATGTTTGAGAATTTTGAGCCAGCTGTAAGGCCCTCCCCGCGGCTTGCATCCGCGCCGGGGAACATTGGCTCACAAATTCCGAGAGCAGATTTTCATCTATACGGGCACCGTACCTCATCAGAAGGGGCACCATATTCAGTTTTTCATGGAGGAACGCATAGAGCAGAAAAGGCGACATCCCTTCGAATTTGTTAACATTAGCAACCTTCTCAAGAAGAAGCTTGACGATTTTAAGATGTCCCTCGGTACAGGCAACACAGAGGGGTGTCTCGCCATTCCGTCCGCCCCCATTAATGTCTACTTTTTGATGCTCCAGCAGGAATTCGGCCACTTCCAAGTTACCCGCCTCACAAGCCCCATAAAGGGGAGACCACGAAGTATCACAATCAGGAGGAGCAACGTTAATATCCAAATCAGGATTATCCTGCAGAATCCGTTGCAAGTGAATTACTTTGCCCCACTTACAAGTGCTGACGAAGTTGTCGTAAGCTGCAGAAGAACTTAGAGAACTAACAAAAAATAATAATAAAAATAACAATTTCATAATTAATACTTAAAAACCTTATAAAAGGTAATAAACATATAGTATTTAAGACACGCAATTTCAACCGTGTTACACAACATATATTTTTGATTATTTCTCCAAGCGGGAGAAAGCATAGGAAATCTCCCTCCCCGCCACCTGGAAAAAGTGGGCGTGGGGTCACCCTTCCTTGATCGGTATCACCTTTGCCCAGGGTTTTGACTTGTGTTTTTAAAGGAATGCACCCATTCGCAATAAATTAACAAAGATGTATACTTATTTTTTACTTTTATGTACCACATAGAGTGTGTATTTATATATCTTACTAGGTTGAGCAAGGACCTCGAAACATGAGAATATTTTTCATAGGCTTATTTTTTATGGCCCTGGCAGCCGTGGGTTCTGCAGACGAAGTGGAGCGGGGCTGGCTAACGGACAAGCTGTTACTCTCTATCAAGAAGATATGTAGTAATCCCCTGACACCTGCCAAAGAAGGAGAGCTAACCCAGTCTATCAAGGATTTAAAAAATCATGACCCGGCTGGGCTCACCCCTGGGCTGTCCACTCTTCTATCTCTATGTCACGCAAAAGGCCTCTCCTGCGGGAAGGTTCAAGAACTTCTTAATGAACTGGGAAAGTGGGGGGGGAGGAGCCCGACACGCGCGATCACTGGGCCCTGGACGGTCAAACCCCTCTGCAGGTTGCCTTCCATAGGGGATCTCATGCAGAAATATTCAGGTTCTTTTTGGACAAGGGCGCCGATGTGCTGAGCGCCCCCATTGTGGAGAAACGCGCGCGCACCACGGAGGAAATCTTTTGCACCTTATTTGTAGTAAAAAAATTCCGTGCAACACAGGTAAAGTCCGTGAGGCGCTTATCAAGTGCATCCTGGAAAAAGCGCCTCAGCTGGTCAGGGGTTCTAAGGGGCTCAGTGGAAAAACACCTTTGCACAGCCTTCTAGAGAATGGCGGGGAGATTTCGGCGCTCAAACTTCTTCTAAAAGCCGATGCGCCCATTAATGCTGCCCAACTCCCTCCAGCTGACTATCCCGGCGATTATGACGGGCCCTCCAAATGGGTCACACCTTTTCTTTCGGCCATGGCCTCTCACCCTGAAGCCATTCCTGTTCTGGCTGGGTATGGAGCTGATATGAGTGTGGAGAACAGAGCCTATATATCCCTCCTATTGAATAGGGAAGACGGCAAAGCCCAGGCTCGGCAGGCTCTGCTCAGCTCCTTGCGACGAAGGCAGGGACCATCCTTCCCTGATTTCGGCAAGATAATAGATGAGGCGTCTCAGTCCCTTAGCAGCCTTAATTTTGAAATTCTACTCTAGCAAGCCCAGTTCTGCAGCGGCCCGTTCTCTTTCTGGCTTAAGGCTTCTTTTTGGGCGACGCGTCTCGAATCGCTGACTTTCCATGGCGAGAGGGGGAGAGCATTTGGGCTGGAACCACCCATTTGTCAAAATCTGATTTTGTGACCAGGCCCAGTTGCAGGGCCGAATCTTTCAGGCTGATCCCTTTTTCGTAAGCATTCTTTGCAATAAGAGAAGCTGCATCATACCCAATGTGAGGGCTTAGCGCTGTTACCAACATGAGAGAATTTTGGACAAGCTCTGAAAGGCGGGCCTTATTCGGTTTTATCTCCAGGAGACAATGGTCCGTGAAACTTTTCACTGAATCCGACAAAAGCTGGATAGACTCTAAGATATTATAAATAATGACCGGCTTAAAGGCATTAAGCTCTAAGGTACCCGCGGCCCCTGCAATAGTCACCGTCATGTGATTGCCCATCACTTGGGCACATACCATGGTGAGGGCCTCGCACTGGGCCGGGTTAACCTTACCCGGCATTATGGAGGAACCCGGCATATCAAGGGGCAAAATGAGCTCTCCAAAGCCGCATCGAGGCCCAGACCCCAGGAGCCTTATATCGTTAGCAATTTTCATTAGGCTGACAGCCAGAACATTGAGAGCGCCACTCACCTCCACCAGGGCATCATGGGAGGCTAAAGCCTCGAACTTATTGGGCGCTGTTTTGAACTTGTAGCCGGTCTCCAGAGAAATGAGATGCGCAAAGTCTTTGGCGAATCCCTCCACAGATCCTACACCTGTGCCCACGGCCGTGCCGCCTTGCGCCAAGTAAGACAGGTGCTTTAACGTGGCCTTTATTCTTTCGATCCCATACCCTATCTGGGCGACATATCCAGAAAATTCTTGCCCCAAAGCGACAGGAAGAGCGTCCTGAAGGTGCGTGCGGCCAATCTTTATAAGCGTCTTGAATTCTTTCTATTTCAGGCTCAGGGCTTTCCACAATCCTTGCAGAGAGGGCAGCAGATCTTCGTGAAGTTTGCAGGTGGTTACGATGTGCATGGCTGTGGGCAGCGTGTCATTGGAAGATTGGCCCAAGCTGACGTGGTTGTTGGGATGGACGGGGGTTTTGGAGCCTTTCTTACCACCCAGTATTTCGATGGCGCGATTGGCAATAACCTCGTTGACATTCATATGGGTGTGGGTCGCTGATCCTGTTTGCCACACCACTAAAGGAAAATTGCCTTCTAACTTTCCGGCTCGAATTTCGTCACAAGCCTGCCCGATGGCGTCGGCAATTTTTGGATCCATGCGCTTGTACTTTTTATTCAGGAGGGCGGCTGTTTTTTTGACAAGCGCGAGGACATAGATGAGATCCATGGGCATTTCCTGGTTCCCGATTTTGAAGTTCTCTAGAAAACGCTCTGTCTCCGCCCCCCAATACTTATCCGCCGGCACTTCCACTTGGCCAAAGACATCTTTTTCAATGCGCACCAGGCCCTTGACAGAGGCCTTATGTGTACGCCCTGCAGGTTTTTTTAAGTTCTTATGGATTCATCATAACCTGAATGGGCGCCAGTGGAATAGGGGGTTCAAGCGTTAAGATGGAGGCCCCTAAGCTAGGCCTCGCTGCTGGCTTTGGCCTGGGCTTCTACCGCAGGCCCTGCACTTAATTCCAACGGCTCCCAAGGGGTGGCCGCGGCCCCCCTTCTATGCCAAGGCTTAGAGGGGCCTGGGGTTTCTGGATCTAAAAAGAGGTCAGTAAGGAGGCCACAAACCAGGGCTGGTTATAGGGGATTTCGGGGAACCAAGAAGAGGCGGCTAGCAGAGGAAAGCCGCACGCCGCTGGCAAAAGGATCGAGGGAGAAAGCGGTGGGAACGGGCCTAAGACTTAAAGCACCGACACAAAAGTTCTGTTTTGGGCTTTTTTCACATAATGGACGCGGCCTTCTTTTAAGGCGAACAAAGTGTGATCTTTGGCAGTGCCTACGTTTTCACCGGCATGAACCTTGGTGCCTCTCTGGCGGACCAGGATGTTGCCACAAACAACCACTTGTCCTCCAAATTTCTTTAAACCCAGCCTGCGGCCAGCCGAGTCGCGGCCGTTATTACTACTACCGCCCGAGCGTTTGGTTGCCATTTTTTAATCCTCTTTCTCTTTTAAAATTCCTCGAAACCCAGATCTACAGGGAACCAGAAGCAGCTTTTTTAGGAGAAGCCTTCTTAGGGGCTACAGTCTTGTTTTCGGAGGTCTGAGTCCCTTCGGAGACTTTAGCCTTTTTTTCCACGGCGGGTGCAGTTTCCAAAGGGGCTATGCCCGCGGCCTTAATATCCAAGATGCGCAACACAGTCTGGGACTGACGATGCCCTTTTTTCCGCTTGTAGGTGTGGCGGCGCTTCTTTTTGAAGACAATGATTTTCTTTTGGCGGATTTCCTTTTCCACCACTGCAGTGACTTCGGCTTGATCTACCAGGGGCGTGCCCACCACTGTGGACGACCCATTTCCCACCATCAGCACCGTTTCAAAGGTGTAGACAGAGCCAGAGGGGATGGCCAGCTTTTCTACCAGAACAACATCGTTCTTAGATACTTTGTACTGCTTTCCGCCGGTCCTTACAATCGCAAACATGATCTTTCTCTTTCATTTGCTACGCCATGGTTGTTTGTGCGAGCATCCCCAGTTTTCTAAGGGAATCTGTAAAAAATGTCAAGACATTTGCGGATGAGGGAGTAAAGCTAATAGAGCGTTTATTTTCACAGTCTCCTGTATTATACT
>CAYXFG010000013.1:8972-13421 GCA_964464225.1 uncultured Holosporaceae bacterium | reverse complement strand
ACTCCCACGTTTATGGGAGCTGAGGCTTGTAGACAGGCTCTTTCTCATGCTGGGCTGACGGCTGAAGATATGGATTTCATCGTCTGCGCCACAACCACCCAAGATCTCACTTTACCTTCAACAGCCGTACAGATTCAGGAAGCGCTGGGAATGCAGGGGGGGTTCGCTTTTGATTTGCAAGCAGCCTGCTCGGGGTTCGTTTATGGTCTCACCATCGCTGACGCTTTGATAAAGGCCGGAAACGCCCAGCGTGGCCTGGTGGTGGGCACCGAGAAGATGAGCAAGCTTTTGGACTGGAATGACCGCTCGACTGCGGTTTTGTTCGGAGATGGAGCGGGCGCGGTGGTGCTGGAGGTCGATGAATCAGGATCTTCAGGCATTCTGGGAACCCATCTGCGATCAGACGGCCGATTCGCCCATCTTCTTTGTACGACCGGCGGGACGGGCACTTCGGGGACCAGCGGCAAAATTTTTATGGATGGCCCTGAGGTTTACAAGCACGCGGTATTGAAATTACAGGAAGGCATTGAAGAAATCCTTAGACAATGCGCGTGCTCCCCCCAAGAGGTGGACTGGTTCATCCCCCATCAGGCCAATGAGCGCATCATCGATGCTGTAGCCCAACGGCTCAGTTTTCCGCAAGAGAAAGTTATCAAGACCATGGACCGTCATGCCAACACCTCGGCCGCTTCCATCCCGCTGGCCCTGGATCGAGCCGTGAAAAGCGGCAAGGTCAAAGAAGGGGATCTGATTTTGATGGATGCTCTGGGCGCAGGCCTGACCTGGGGGAGTCTCCTTTTAAGATGGCGGGCGCTTCCCCCGAAAACAAGTTCCGAAAAAGAAAGAACAATTTCTTGCAGTTGACCCGAGGGAGAGAATCAGCATGGACCTAAAAGCAAAACGGTGGGCGATGTCGCCTGGTTATTTTCAAGGCGTTTTTTGGGCATTAATGACGGCTTTGGTAGCTGTTCTTAATGATGTGATTACGAAATTCGTGGGCACCCGCTTGGATGGCCTGGAAATTTCTTTCTTTAGGTTCTTTTTCAGCATGATGACAGTGCTGCCTTTCATGCTAACCAAAGGGGCAGCCGACTTCAAAACCACAAGGCCTATGCTTCACCTGGTGCGGGCTCTGTTGGGGGTGGCGGCGATTGGGCTTTATATTTACAGCCTTATTCTTCTTCCTCTTGCAGAAGTGGTTGTCTTTTCCTTCACTCAGCCTCTCTTCTTTTTACCGGTGGCTTTGATTTTTCTTGGGGAAAAGGTCCCTCTAAGGCGCTGGATCGCTGCTGGTATAGGTTTCGTCGGCATCTGCATTCTGATTAGGCCCGGTACCCCCTCCTTTAACCCTTACACTGTTGTGCCTATGATTTCGGCCCTGATGTTTGCGATCCTGGACATGCTTGCAAAAAAAATGGTTATTAAAGAAAGCACCAAAACCCTGCTCTTCTACTTTGCCCTAGGGACCACGGTGGCCTCGCTGGGGCCGGCGCTGTGGGTATGGAAGTCTCCCACGGGTCTCGAGCTTTTCTGGATGTTTTGCTTGGGCGCGGGAGCTAACTTGATCCAAGTGTGCCTTTTCAAAGCCCTATCCGCTACCCAAGCTTCGAGGATCGCCCCCTTCCGATACACCGAACTTCTGTTTTCTATTATCTTCGGCTATGTATTCTTCAACGAGATCCCCAGTGGGTATGTTCTAGGAGGGGCCGCCCTCATCATTGCAAGCACAGTTACCCTGGCGCACTTGGAGGCAAGAAGAGAAAAGAAGCTCTCGGAGTTTTAAAAAGGGCTGCTTGCCCTTGGTTTTCCTCTGTAAAAGATAGCAGCTTTTTGGTATAACCAAAGTAGAACCTCGTCGATGGGGGGAATTCTTTCTTTCGGAAAATAAGGCTCATAGATTCTTCATGAAAACAGGCGCATCCCGTTGCACACTCTTTGCCGGCAATCTTTTGAGAAGAACATTTTTTTCTCTGTGGCTGGGCCTATGGGGCATCTCTGGACTGGGGGCCTCCTCTGGCGACCTTCCCCAAGACCCCCCCGACAAAAGCTTCGAAGAGCTTTCACAAGATTCAGAGACGTGTAAAGAAGCCTTCGAGCACGCCCTGGTGTCCTTGAAAAAAGCCCGGGAACCTCTTTTGCCTGAGGCTGCACAATGCCCTGTGGAACACAAGCTTATAGCCTGGTTGTGGCTGCAAGACTTTGGGGAGGATGTGGAATCCATGTGGCGCTTCTTGGAGAAGAACCCGCACTGGCCCCAGCTGGGCAAAATCCGCGGTCAGATCGAAAAGCGCCTCCCCTCAAGCCTTAGCCCCAGGAGGATTGTGCTCTATTTCAAGGCGTACCCCCCTCTGTCTTCTGCGGGCGCCTGTCGTTATGCAGAGGCCCTTTCAAAGGTAGAAAAGCAGGCGCGTGTTGCGGAGAGTGTTCGGCACCTGTGGCGCACCGTGGATTTTACCGAATCAGACGAGAAACGGTTCTACGCCCTCTATAAAAGGTTCATCACACCTGACGACACGCACCGCCGCCTTAACAAACTGGTCATGGAGGGCAATGAAAGGGGGCTAAAATCTCTCGAAAGCAAAGTCTCTAAAAATGCCCAACAGGCCATTTCTCATGCTCTCAAGCTTATTCAGAAAAAGGGAAGACTAAGCCTCGCGTTCACCCGCCTGCCTGAATCTTATACCCTGTTTCCGGGCATGGCTTATCAGCGGCTCCAGTGGCATCTCAAGAGGAAAGAATATAAAGAGGCTCAGGAGCTGTTTGAAAAAGCCGCTCGGAAATCTGTTTTCAAGGACTATCCGGAAGTTTTCTTGAAGTTCAGAAACCTGTTTGCCAGGCATCTGTTTGGAGAAAAAGATATCAAAGGCGCACAGAAATTTTACACACAGAACCCCCTGTTTCGAGAAAAGCCCAAGGGAGGCAAAGCTGTGGCCGAGATTCATCGGGAGGAAAAAGCTTTGGCGCGATGGTTGGTTGCCGCGGGCTTGTCTCCCCGCGAAGCCCTCAGAATTTATGGGGCCTTCGTAGAAGGGTGGTGGTTCCAAGGCTGGATCGCTTTAGTGTACCTCAATCACCCCCATGAATCTCGGAATATCTTCTCTCACCTTTATAACTGTGTTCAGTCCTGCGTCAGCAAAGCTAAAATGGCTTATTGGACGGGGCGCTCGCTTCAGGCCTTGGGGCGAAGCTCGGAAGCCAAGCAGTGGTTTGAAAAGGCCAGTCAGTACCCCAGTACGTATTACGGGCAGCTTTCCCTAAAGGCTTTAGAGAAGCCCCTAAAACTCCAGCTGTGCGGCAGCCTTCCGCCAGTCCTCTCTAAAGAAGAGCAGGATTTGTGGCAGGCGGTTCGCCTTCTGAACCGAGACTTCCTCAAGAATGCCCAGGAAAATTTCCTTTTGTTCCTGGCAGCGCGGGTGGGGCGTGATTCTCCGTACAATGGGCCGGCGCTGGCCGAACTTGCCCACGAAGTAGGTTTGCCCTACCTGGCCGTGGAAGTAGCCAGGAACGCAGGCTTTAAGAAGTCCATCCTTACAGAGTGCGCCTTCCCCATGGTGGAATTGCCCGCAGAGTACCTCTCCTTGCCCCATCTGGATTCAGCTTTCGTCCATGCCCTCGTCCGACAGGAAAGTAATTTTAATGCCAAGGCAAAAAGCTGTGTGGGGGCAAGCGGGCTTATGCAGCTCATGCCCACGACTTGGCAAATGTGGCTAAAGAAATTGGGGTCCAAGATAAAGTGGGATTCGGGCGCCGACCCCTTTAACCCCCAGCACAATCTCATTTTAGGGATGAATCATCTGTCTTGGGAAATGTCCAAGTTCCAGGGAAATCGGGCGCTGGCCCTCGCAGCCTACAATGCAGGTGCACGCCCGGTCTACGAATGGATTGAGAAATTCGGAGACCCCCGGGATCCCTCGGTGGACCTCATCAATTGGATTGAGGCCATCCCCTACGAGCAAACCCGGGGCTATATACAGCGTATTTCTGAAACCATCCCCTTTTACGAGAACCGGTCTTACAAGCCACCGGGGGCTCAGGCCTCAAATCTGAACAAAGACCGAGACTGAGAAGAGGGCAAGCTTGAAAAGGGGAAGTAGAGCCCTCAGATGGGCAGGAAAAGGAAAAGAGGGCAGCGTTAATATTAACGTGCTGATACAAGTGAATTCTTGAGGCAAAAAAAATAAAAAATAAAGACTAGTATTTTACTAAGGAATGAGATATAAGGGGTTGCGTGGCGTTAATTTTGTCACCAAGTTCTGGGCGCAAGGCCCAGAAAAAAAGAACTTAGGTTCTTTTATTTTACGTCTCTCAGACGTAAAGCCTCCCTGTTAAACTATGGGGCCAGAGACTCTCTGGCCCTTACTTTTTTCATAAATTCCCTTTCAAGAAAAGCGCGGGCGCTGGATGTTTTTTGAGCCATGAAGCTGAGACCTCATGGGCTTGGAGCTCAGA
>CAYXFG010000013.1:4215-8962 GCA_964464225.1 uncultured Holosporaceae bacterium | reverse complement strand
CCAGGAAATTAGTCTTTCACCAGATACACCGGAGTGGGGTCCTCTGGACCAGAAAATCCAGAATAGGGCTGACCCTGGCGCCGAGGCCATCTCCAAGGGGCTCGGGGCCTTGGCGCGCAAGGAAGATGATACATGCCCCTTGCAAAAGATGGATGGAAAAGAGACTATGGGCCTTTATTATGAGCTTCACTCTTTTGAAAAAATGGTAAAAAGACCTCCCATGCCTTCCTGGATACGGGTAAAAGCCCCGGTCTCCAGGGCTTATAACTCCACGAAAGACCTGATAAGGGAAGCGCGCCTTAACACGGTGTGCGAAGAGGCAGCCTGCCCCAATATAGGGGAGTGCTGGTCTAAAGGGCATGCGACGGTCATGATCCTGGGCAGCGTGTGCACCCGGGCGTGCGCCTTTTGCAATATTGCAACGGGGCGACCTGATCTGCTTGACCCCCATGAACCAGAGCGGGTGGGGCGTGCCCTTAAAGAGCTGGGACTGCGTCACGTGGTGATCACTTCTGTGGATCGAGATGACCTAGAAGATGGGGGCGCTGCCCACTTTGCCGAGACCATTTTTCATATCCGACAGCACTCTCCTTCCACCAGCATTGAAGTTCTAACACCCGATTTCTTGAGAAAACCAGGGGCTTTAGACTGTGTGGTGCAGGCCAAGCCCGATGTGTATAATCACAATCTCGAGACGGTGCCACGTCTTTATACGGACGTGCGGCCCGGCGCCCGCTATTTCCATTCCTTGAACCTCCTGCGCCATGTGAAGGAGAAGGACCCGAGGATTTTCACCAAGTCAGGCTTGATGGTGGGCCTAGGGGAAGAAAAAGCCGAACTCTATCAGGTCATGGACGACCTTAGGGTGGCGGGGGTAGATTTTCTTACCATCGGTCAGTATTTGCAACCCACGCCGTGGCACTACCCTCTCGCCCGATATGTGACGCCCGACGAATTTAAAGACTTTGAGAAAATGGCCTATGGAAAGGGATTTCTCATGGTGGCGTCGTCCCCGTTGACCCGCTCGTCCTATCATGCTGAAGAAACCTTCACGGCCTTGCAAACGCATTTCTCTGCCCTTCAAGGCTAGCCCTTGGAAACCCGGGGCGTGGGGCCCTCGAATTTATGTTGCGCATTTCCTGGAAATCATTATAATCTCCTCCAAAAAGGATACTTGACGCGCGGGGGGTGGATAAATGGTCCACCTTTTCGTTTATTGAGCGAAGGCACCCTATCTGGATTGAGAGTTGAAGGAAATAGTATGGTTGGATCATTAAATCGTGAGGCTCTGCAGATTGCAGAGGCCGTGGCCCGGGAAAAAGGAATCGACCCTGAGGAGGTTCTGCAGGCCATGGAAGAGGCTATCCAAAAGATAGGCCGCGCGAAATATGGGTACGAAAATGATATCCGAGCTTCCATTGATCGCAAGACAGGCGACGTACGTCTAGAGCGCCATCAACAGGTGGTCGAGCTTCTAGAGGATCCCTCCAAGCAAATCACTCTAGAAGAAGCCCAGGCGCGAGATCATTCCCTGCAAATCGGGGATTTCTTGGTGGAAAAGCTACCTAACGTAGAGTTTGGCAGGGTAGCAGCTCAAGCTGCGCGGCAGGTCATTTCTGGAAGAGTGCGTCTGGCGGAAAGAGCCCGTCAATATGAAGAATTCAAGAACCGAATCGGAGAAGTTATCACAGGTACGGTAAAACGGGCCGAGTATGGCAACTATACGGTCGACATAGGCAAGACAGAAGCCATGCTAAGGAGAGACGAATGTATACCACGGGAAAACTTGCGCCCAGGGGACCGTATCCGCTGTTACATCATGGATGTAAGGCCTGAAGCCAGGGGCCACCAGATTTTCCTTTCCCGGGCTCACCCTAATTTCATGGCCAAACTTTTCATGCAAGAAGTTCCCGAGATCTATGACGGCACAATCCAAATTCTGTCGGTGGCACGTGATCCAGGCAGCAGGGCCAAGATCGCTGTTCATTCCAAGGACTCTTCCATTGATCCCGTGGGTGCCTGTGTAGGTATGCGTGGCAGCCGGGTCCAGGCCGTGGTAAACGAGCTGCAAGGGGAAAAAGTTGACATTGTGCTGTGGTCCCCAGATTTGGCCGCCTATATCCTGAATGCCATGGCCCCTGCTGAAATCAGCAAAGTGGTCATAGACGAGAGCGCCAACCGGGTGGACATCGTGGTGGCAGAAGACCAGCAGAGTTTGGCCATCGGTCGACGCGGGCAGAACGTGAGGCTGGCCTCGCTTTTGACGGGCTACGATATCAGCATCCTCACTGAAGCGCAGGAAATGGAGAGGCGTAATTCAGAGTTCCAAGAAAGAATAGGCCTCTTTAAAACAGCTTTGGATGTGGAAGAAGTCATCGCCCACCTCCTGGTGGTGGAAGAATTCACAAACCTAGAAGAGCTGGCGGCCGCTTCCCTAGAAGAATTGGCCTCCATCGAGGGGTTTGATGAGGGCCTCGCAGCCGAAATCAAAAGCCGAGCCGAGGTTTATTTGAAAGCCCAGGAGGCGCAGCTGGAAAAAAAGTGTCTGGCCCTGGGTATGGCGGCCGATTTAATGGCTGTTCAGGAGTTATCTTTGAAGCAGCTGGAAAAGCTGGGAGAAAGCGGGGTCCTCAAACTGGACGACCTGGCCGATCTTTCATCAGACGAGCTGTTGGATATTCTAGGAGAGAAGGCCTTTTCAGCTGCAGAGGCTGACCAGATAATAATGGGGGCGCGAGCTCACTGGTTTGAAGAAGACAACACGTCTGCTTCCGCTCCGCAAGGCAACTGAACAATATTATAACTGCTGAAGGTTTTTGGCACCGCAAGAGCAAGTGTATAGAGGGTTTTAAAATGTCAGATAAAGTCGAACATCCAGAAGTAAAAAAGCCCCTCACGCTTTCGAAGAAGCTTGAAATCAAGGATATCAAAGGACCTGATCGGTTTCAAAGGCCTCACACAGGCAAGACTTCTAAGACCGTTATCGTGGAGGTCAAAAAAAGCCGCTCTTCTCCGCTTCCCCTTGAGAGGGAAAGCGCGCCAAGGCAGCCCGAAGCTTCTCACAGGTCCAGCCCCACCTCTGAGGATACAGGCATGAGGGCCTCTCAGCCTCTAAACCTTTCCCCCAGGCGCGATACGGGTCCAGGCGGCTTGTCTCCGTCCAGCACCCAGAGATTCCTGACCACCGAAGAAAAAGAGGCGCGCCTCAAGGCCCTGCATGACGCATCCAAGTTCATAGAACAAAAAGTGGCCCAGGCCGATGAGTCGGCTCGAAGAGCCGCCACCTTGCGGCAAGAGACGGAAGATGAGAGACGCAGAAAAGATTCCCTAACCCAAGATCCAGATTCTTCGGAAACGGAGGAGAGGGTGGCTGTCCCAGAAAGTGCTAGCTCTCCGGAAGACGCTGCCTTCGACAGTGCGGCGCCCCAAACGGAGACCTCCTCAGAAAGCATAGCCCTCAAAGAGCAAAAAGAACAGGAGGCCCGCAAGTTGGCCGTGCCCAAGAGAGACGAGCCCAGACGTCCTGGAAAGATTACTGTGCTCCAGGCGCTGTCCTCTGAAGAAGAAGAGATGCGAGGGGCCTTCAAGAGACGCAGCTTGGCTTCTATCAAAAGGGCGCGAGAAAAAGAAAGAATGAAGACCGAGGGCAGGTCGTCGATCCCCGAGAAAATAAGCCGTGACGTCACGCTTCCAGAGATCATTACAGTCCAAGAGCTGGCCAACCGTATGGCAGAGCGCAGCTCTGAAGTTATCAAGTGTTTTATGAAAATGGGAATGATGGTTACCATCACCCAGACCATTGATGCCGACACGGCGCAGTTGGTGGCAGAGGAGCTGGGCCACAAGGTAAAGCGCGTTTCAGAGGCTGATGTGGAAGAAGTTTTGATCCATGAAGAAGATCAGGCAGGTTCACTGGTGCCCAGGGCCCCCGTTGTAACCATCATGGGGCATGTGGATCATGGAAAGACGTCGCTTTTGGATGCCTTGCGCACCACAGATGTGGTGGCCACAGAAGCCGGGGGCATTACCCAGCACATTGGGGCGTACCAGGTCACTCTCAAGTCAGGGGCCAAAATCACTTTCATCGATACGCCGGGCCACGCTGCCTTTACAGAGATGAGAGCGCGCGGGGCCACGGTAACGGACATCGTTGTTTTGGTGGTGGCAGCTGATGATGGTATCAAAGATCAAACCATAGAAGCCATTCATCATGCTCGAGCCGCCGGGGTGCCGCTTATCGTGGCCATCAACAAAATCGATAAGCCCGAGGCGAATCCGGCCCGGGTACGACAGGAACTCATGCAGCAAGAGGTGTTCCTAGAAGAAACGGGAGGGGATACCCTGTCGGTGGAAATCTCTGCCAAGCAAAAAACAAATTTGGACAAACTGGAAGAGGTCATCCTCTTGCAGTCAGAAATGATGAACTTGAAGGCTAACCCACATCGCATGGCGGTGGGGGTCATCATTGAATCGCGCATGGAAAAAGGGCAGGGGCCCGTGGCCACGACGCTTATTCAAAAGGGAACCTTAAGGCTGGGCCAGTTCTTTGTGGCAGGGGCCCAGTGGGGGCGGGTGAGATCCCTCATCAGTGACCATGGCCAGCCCTTGAAGGAAGCGGGGCCTTCGGTGCCGGTGGAAATCGTGGGATTGACGGGCATGCCAGAGGCGGGCGACCTTTTTGTGGTCACAGCCGAAGAAACAAAGGCCCGGGAAATCGCCGAGTATCGACAGCGCAAGCTTCGAGAGA
>CAYXFG010000013.1:0-4205 GCA_964464225.1 uncultured Holosporaceae bacterium | reverse complement strand
CCATCTGCGGGTGCTGATTGGCCGTGGTGACCCGATGACGGCTGGGTCGCCCTATGGACTGCTGCGTCAAGCGCTCACGAGTCTGTGCGGGATCCAGGGGGGAGAACCAGAAGCCGATCGTCAGCGCAAGCTTCGAGAGAAAGCAGCGCTTCTTCAAGACAAGAACCGCATGGAAAATCTGTTTTCTTCCGATAAAAACGGTAAAGAGCTGTGCGTGCTGGTTAAAGGCGATGTACATGGCTCCCTTGAGGCCATCACCACAAGCCTGCAAAAGATCGAAGATGCAGAAGTTCGTGTGAAAGTTCTTCACAGCGGAGTGGGTGGTATCAACGAGACGGACGTCTCGTTGGCTAAAGCTTCCAAGGCCTTAATCGTAGGATTTAATGTGAGGGCCAACACCCAGGCTCGAGAGCTTATCCAAAAAGAGCGATTAGAGGTGCGCTACTATTCTATAATTTACGACGTAATCAACGATGTAAAAGCGCTGATGAGTGGGATGCTCTCCCCCACCTTGAAAGAAACGTTCCTGGGGCGGGCCGAGATCCGCAAAGTATTTAAGATCACAGGAGCCGGTAACGTGGCAGGCTGTTATGTCACGGAAGGGCTAGTCAAGCGTGGGGCGAAAGTGAGACTTTTGAGAGACAATATCGTGATCCACGAGGGCAAATTGAAAACCCTGAAGCGCTTGAAAGAAGAAGTAAAAGAAGCCAAACAGGGATTCGAATGCGGTATGTCTTTTGAAAACTACGAAGATATCCGGGAAGGCGATATCATCGAATGCTCGGAAGTCGAGTCCATCGCGCGCACGCTTTAGGTACTGTTGCACAAAAAATACAGAAATAAGAAATAATAGGGGCCAGCCCTGGGCATCCCTACTGGGTGTGTTGACACTGGGCTCTGGGCTGTGGGTAAACTAAGGAAGGGTTGACGCGCAGCGTGCCTCAGAGAGTAAGCCCTGGGGCCAGGCGGCAGAGAGACCTTATGATGACCAGTACGTGAAGTGAAATACATCTGGCGTAATATTCATAATATTGTTATAGTTTAATGCAAAACAAACCAAGATAAGGAAAGAAGAAGATGAAAGAAATGATAAAGTTTTCGTGTGTAAGCCTGGTGGCTTTGACAGCCATGGCTGCAGAAGCCGTGCCCTCGTCGGGTTGGTACGGCATGGTTAACGCTGGTTATGGGCGGCTTGACCCCCGGGGGCGCGCGTCTGAGACGGGAGCGCCATCCACTCAAAAACTTAACAAGGCTGCCGATGGGTTTGATACCAATTTGATTGGGGGCTATGAGAAGCGTTTAGGGCATAAAAGCTCGTTGGGCATGGAAGCCTATGTGGGCACAAACACGGCCGAGACCAAACAGGTACATTCAGATATAGGTACTACCGCCGATGACCGCATTAACAAGATAAAAATCCAATACCGTGCGGGGGTTTCCATCAATCCCACCATGGAACTCTCGGACAAGGTATCCTTAGCTCTCAAACTTGGGGTCGAATACGGCAGGTTTGATATCACCCATTCAGCCACTGTAGCAGGGGCAGGGTATACGAAGTCTAAAGACAAGATAGGTGCATGGGCGTTTGTACCCGGTGTCCGCCTTTTGGTAGGCCTGAATGAATGTTGGGCTGTGACCGGGGACATAAGCTATGCCATGTATAACCAGAAAAAGTCCAAAGACCTGGATCCGACGGGAGGCGATTCCTATCGGGATAAGGTGGCGCCTCATATCCTAAGTGCAAACGTAGGCTTACGTTATAAGTTCTAAGACATAAAGGAGAGGGGAGGCCTTTACCAGGGCCTCCCCTGCTTCTAAGGAATTGGATTAAGGCATAGAGCCGGAAATTAAGAGATAAAACCAGCTGTCAAGGAGACGCGTATGAAGAAAATGTGGATAATGAACCTGTGTTTGGGAGTCAGCTTTGCCTCCTTTTCAGCGGTGTATGGCCCCAATAATCTCCTGATAATTGGAGAGGATGGGGCTTTACAGCCGGGTTTATCTCCAATGTGCTTGGTCAAGGCTATGGGAGGGCGTAACGCAACTACCGATCAGCTGGCCGCACTTACCGGCGGCCACGGCAACAACTCTCCCGAAGCTAAAAAAAACCGGCTCGCGTTCCTGGCGCAACATCCCTTTCCAGGGAACAAGTATTATGAAAAAGTGCAGCAACAGCTTCTAGAGGAAGCTGAAAGAGGCCGGCAGCAGCAGCGCGGTGGTGGCCAGCGTGACGGTTCGCCCCATCGGTCTCCCTATAGAAATCTTTTGCCCACCTTAGAGAACCAAAAACTTGTTAAACAGTATGGCGCTCCCATGTGGCAGGCACGAAACTTGGAGCAGCTGCAGACGGAGTGGGCTACGGCTAGGATCGTTCTTGGGGAACAGCTATCTGCTGAGCAAGCGGCGGAGGTCCTTGGAACGCTTGAAAGATTGAAGGCAGCTAAAGAAGCTAATCTAAGAAATCCTCAAAGCGGACGCAGCCCCTCTCCTGGTGGACAAGGCCTGGCGGACAGAGGCCGGCAGCAGCAGCGCGGCGGCGACCAAGGTGCGGGTTCGCCCCACAGAAGTCCTTCTCCTTCAGATTACCCAAAGATTATCTTCAGCTTAAAGAATACACTACAAGACGCTGACAGCCTTCAGAGCTTGCAGGAGGCATGGGGTCTTGCCGAAGCTCAGCTCAGTGAGTTGCCGAGTAGTGAAGAAGCTGTAGAAATCCGTAAACTACTTGAAGGGGAAAAGCAAAAAAGGGAACAGGAGCTAAGGCGGCTACAAGGCGGTGGAAGATCCTCACGCAGCCGCAGTCCATCTCCTGGTAGAAAAGATACGGTGCCACAGGCCTATGAATTTATCCTAAAGCGTGTGCGCCAAGCGTCCAACAGACAACAATTGGACGAAATGTGGTTGGATTACCAACAAGGTCTCGGAAGAAAATTGAATGACCTGCGCACGGGTGAAAATTCTTCTGAATCTCAGCGAGCAATAAAACTGCTGGAAGCGTTGGACCAGGCTTTTGAGACTCAGGTTCGGGCCATAGATCAGCAGAGCAGGGTCCAAAATATGGCCTCAGCTCCCCCTCTTCCTTCCATCGCACCGTCCGCCTCATCTTCCAGTGCGCGGCTGGCATCCCCGCCCCGAACTTCAGTACAGCCCTTGGACAAGATGCTTAAATTGATAAAAACTGAGATTGAGAAAAACTCGAATTTTAAAAAACAAATTGTTGAACTTTTGGCGGAATATCAGGCAAGTGGTTCAGAAGAAAGTTGGGATAACCTTGTAAAAGGTATGCGGAATCTTTATAGAATGGCCTCACAGTATGGGCCGAATGTTGACCCCAGACTTCCACAGAACGAAGAGTGGGAGTTATATAAGGCGCTTGCAAATAATTTTATTAACGAGATCGAGGCTTATAAGGCACAACCTAAAAGTTCAAGATACTCCTCCGTGGATCTAGACAGGGCGTTCCAGAAGGAAGGGGGGGCTGACAGTATAGCCCAGGGCATTTCTTCCAATGAGCTCAAAAACAATCCAGTGGCTTCAAACGGCCTTATCCGTCTTCTATGGCTAAACCACCATTCGTCAAGCGAGCATAACAAGAAGCTGTTGGAAAATAGTGTGCAAGAGCTTTCCAGGAGAGTTTACGGGGCAAATGTGCCAGATAATCACTTGCAAAGCCTCATAGACGCTTTCTACAAGCTGGAAGCAGGAGAGATAGAGAAATATAGGCCCAGATCTCCCCGCGAGCCTTCGCCTCAGCGCTCTAGCTTCGACAGTTTGTCGGATCAGCAGAAATTACGTGTGGCCCTGCAAGGTCTTGAGCAGCGCTATGCAGCACTTCCCCCTACGTTGCAGGCCCAGCTCAAAACAGACTTTGCTTTGGCTCAAGAGAAAATTGCCAGGGATCCTAGGTCAATCGATGCGAGTATGAGATCGTACACGATGAAGTCTAGAGTGCTCGATCTTTTAGCGACGCAGGGGGGCATCCCTCACATACAGGTTTACGGTCCGCAGCAACTTGAACCGATTATAAAGGATCTCGTGAATCAGTTTGGGAAATTCCTGTCCCAGCAAAAAAGCTAGAAGACCTGGAAACACCTCAGGCTTTGGCGCATAGTCACAGTTTCCGGATGGGGCTGAGGGACCTCAGCTCTCGTCTGCGGGAGAGCTGGTGACCGGATCCTGTCTTTAGAGCCAGGGCTTTCAAATCG
>CAYXFG010000012.1:0-13651 GCA_964464225.1 uncultured Holosporaceae bacterium | reverse complement strand
ATGGTGACCACCGGTCGCAACAAAGGCAAAACTGGGACCATTTCTTCCGTTCTTGTTAAAGAAAATAAGGTTGTTATTGCCGGTGTGAATATGGTAAAACGCCATATGCGGCCTTCTGCGGCCCATCCTGAGGGTGTTTTCGAGAAAGAGCTTCCTATCCATGTTTCCAACGTGGCCCATGTGGACCCTTCCACAGGTAAGCCCGGGAAAGTTGGCGTACGCATTTCTGAGGGCAAGAAGATTCGTTATTTCAAAAAGTCAGACACAAACTTGAGCAACTGAGACAGAAAATGATGGCACCACGTTTACGCACTCTCTATAAAGACCAAATCTCCGGGCATTTGCTTCAAGCTTTTGGATACGCTTCCCCCATGCAAGTGCCGCGTCTGCAGAAGATCGTCTTGAACATGGGCGTTGGTGAGGCCGCTCGCGATAGCAAGAAAATCTCTTCGGCGGTTACCGAGTTGACTGTTATTTCTGGCCAAAAGCCC
The DNA here is from genome assembly GCA_964464225.1 of uncultured Holosporaceae bacterium. Lineage (GTDB taxonomy): Bacteria > Pseudomonadota > Alphaproteobacteria > UBA7879 > UBA5542 > CAYXFG01. The sequence goes on along the minus strand of CAYXFG010000012.1, from coordinate 13,160 downwards.
GTTGTCACCAAGTCCCGCAAGTCTATAGCCGCTTTCAAGATTAGGGCCGGCATGGACTTGGGTGTGAAGGTCACCCTTAGAGGTGCCCGTATGTATGAGTTCTTGGATCGTCTAGTGAATATAGCTTTGCCCCGTGTGAGAGACTTTCGTGGCGTTTCTTCTAGAAGCTTTGATGGTCGCGGGGGGTATTCCTTTGGTATCAAAGAGCAAATCGTTTTCCCCGAAATTGAATACGATAAAATCGAGCAGATCCGAGGGTTGGACATAGTTATCGTCACCAGTGCGAAAAACAGCGCGGAGTGCAAAGAGTTGTTAAAGGGCTTTGGAATGCCTTTTAGCAGTTAGGAGTAGTTGAGAAATGGCTAAGAAAAGTTCTATCAAGAAAAATTTGAATCGTGCCACCCTTTGCAGGGCCTATAAAGCACGCCGTTCGGCCCTTAAAGAAATCGTCCAAGACCGTTCAGCCCCGGTGGATGAAAGGTTTACGGCTACCTTGCGTCTGGCATCGTTTCCTAGGAACAGCTGTCAGACACGCTTAAGAAACCGCTGTGCCATAACGGGGCGTGCGCGGGGCTATTACAGAAAACTGGGGCTCTCCCGTATTGCATTAAGAGACCTTGCATCGTCGGGGCTTATCCCTGGCATGACAAAATCAAGTTGGTAAAGGATTAGATAATGAGTTTGACTGACCCCATTGCAGACCTTCTTACGCGCCTTCGAAACGCTCAACAGGCTAAAAAGTCCACAGTGACCTGCTTGTTCTCAAAGATCGGTATGCACATCCTAGAGGTTTTGAAGTCTGAGGGGTATATTCGAGCCTACGCTCCTGAAGAAGTGAGAGCTGGCATTCAGCAGATCCAGGTGGAGCTTAAGTATTATGAAGGCAAGCCTGTGATTTCTGAGATCACAAGGGTTTCCAGGCCAGGGCGCCGCGTGTATTCTTCCCTTGAAAAATTGCCTAAAATGTGCAATGGATTGGGCATTCTGATTCTCTCCACATCCCAGGGGGTTATGACGGATACGCAAGCCAAGAATGTTAACGCCAGTGGCGAAATTTTGTGCCGTGTATTCTAGGGTTTTTTTAAAGCAGTAGGTTGATTATGTCTCGTATTGGAAAGCATCCGGTTCCCGTTCCTTCGGGTGTCACTGTGGAACTGGCAGGTAATGTGCTTAAGGCCCGCGGCAAGCTGGGAGAGCTTAGCTTTGTAGCTCCCTCCTTCGTCTCTTTGAAGCATCACGATAACACCGTGGTGGTTACGCCGGTGGATGATAGCAAGAACGCTCGCATGCAATGGGGTACTTCCAGAAACGTGGTGCGCAACATCGTGGAGGGCGTGGACAAGGGCTTTACCATCAACCTAGAAATCGTTGGTGTGGGGTTTCGGTCAGCGGTACAGGGGCATGAACTTGTGATGCAGTTGGGCTTCAGCCATGAAGTTCGCTTTAAGATTCCTGAGGGTATTACCATCAAGTGTGAGAAGCCCACGTCCATTTCAGTTCACGGCGCAGATAGACAAAAAGTAGGGCAAGTAGCTGCCGAGATTCGTTCTTATAAAAAGCCTGAGCCCTACAAGGGAAAAGGCATCCGTTATCAGAACGAGCGCATCCTACAAAAAGAGGGTAAGAAGAAATAAAATGTTAAGTAAATTTGAGCTTTTGCAGCGCCGCAAATACCGGAGCCGAAAAAATCTTAAGACCGGTATGAAGAACCCTTTGCCTCGCCTTTCTGTTTTTAGGTCCAATCTTCACACCTATGCTCAGATTATCGATGATGGCCGTTCCCTCACTTTGGCGGCAGCCTCCACCAATGACTTGAGCCTGCGCTCTAAGATACAAAAAGGCTGGGATGTAAAGGCTGCGGAGGCTGTGGGCGCAGCCATTGCCCAGCGTGCAAAAGAAGCTGGGATCACAGCGGTTGTTTTTGATCGCGGGCCCTATGTTTACCATGGCCGTGTCAAAGCTTTAGCATTGGCTGCGAGAGCTGGCGGATTACAGTTTTAGAGGAATAGAGAGTATGGCGCGTCAAAAAGACAGACTTCAAGAAAGAGATTCCCAGTTTAGTGATAAATTGGTAAGCATCAACCGTGTGGCAAAAGTCGTTAAGGGAGGAAAAAACTTTTCCTTTTCAGCTTTGGTGGTACGGGGAGATGGTAAGGGGCGCGTGGGCTATGGGTTAGGCAAGGCTATTGAAGTCCCTGATGCCATACGAAAGGCCAATGACCAGGCTCAGAAGAACCTGGTGCGTATTCCTTTAAGAGAAGGCCGTACCGTGCATCATGATATGTTGGGCGTTTTTGGGGCCGGGCGGGTGGTCATCCGAACAGCTCCGGCTGGTACAGGTATCAAAGCCGGAGGGCCCATGCGTGCGGTTTTTGAGGTTTTGGGCGTGCAGGACGTGGTAGCCAAGTCCGTGGGTTCTACCAATCCGCACAACATGATTAAGGCCACCTTTGACGCTTTGGGCAAAGCTTGTTCACCCAGGTCGGTGGCTCTGCGCCGCAACAAAAAAGTGTCTGAGATTGTGGGACGCCGTGGCTTTTTATCTTCCGGGAAAATGACAGAGGATGAAACAGGAAATGACTAAGAAAACCGTTAAATTGGAACAAGTGGGCAGCCCCATAGGCCGCAAAGATTATCAGCACCAATGTTTGAAAGGCCTGGGGTTGGGCAAGCTTCATCGTGTGCGTGAGCTGGAGGATACGCCTTCGGTGCGGGGGATGATCCATAAAGTAAAGCACCTTATAAAAATAGTGAGCTAAGAAAATGAAAATTGCACTCAATACCCTTCGCGATAATCCCGGCGCCCAGCACAGTCGCAAACGTGTGGGCCGCGGCGTGGGCTCGGGCCTGGGCAAGACTTGTGGGCACGGCCAAAAAGGCCAAAAAGCCAGAACAGGTGTGGCCATCAAGGCTTTCGAAGGCGGGCAGATGCCTTTGCAGATGCGCCTTCCCAAGAGAGGCTTTAAAAGAGGGTTTGTGCGCGGCGAAAAACCAGTGTGTTTAAATGTGGGTATGATCCAGAAGGCCATTGATCATAAGAAGATAGAGGCTGGATGTCTGCTCACTTCGGATATATTGGTTCAAGCGGGCCTTTTGAGGCGTCCTTCCACTAGGATTCGCCTTTTGGCCAAAGGCGACTTGACTTCAGCGCTTAAGATCGAGGTCATGTACGCTTCGGCTTCAGCGGTTCGAGCTGTGGAACAAGCGGGTGGATCTGTTATAATTCAAGGAGCCATCTCTGCACAGGACCTAGGCGCTTAATTCTTCACCACTGACGAGAAGGGATCTCATGTCTTCTGTTGCTGAGCAACTTGCTGCTAATCTAGATTTCAAGCTTTTTTCCAAGGCAGAGGACCTTAAGAAAAGGCTCTGGTTTACGCTGGCTGCCTTGGTGGTTTATAGGCTTGGTACTTATATTCCTTTGCCAGGTGTCGATCCCCTGGTGATTGCCATGATCGCCAAGAAAAACGCCAGCGGCCTTCTGGGAATGATCGATATGTTTTCGGGGGGCGCTTTGTGGCGTATGACCATTTTCGCCCTCAACATCATGCCTTACATCACCTCCAGCATTATCGTTCAGCTTTTGGCTGCCATCTATCCGCCTTGGGAAGCCCTCAAAAAAGAGGGAGAAAGCGGGCGGCGCCGTATCAATCAATACACCCGTTATGGGGCGGTATTTCTTGCAGCGGTTCAGGGTTTCGCTTTGGCTAAAACGCTAGAGGCTCAGGCTGCTGTTCTTTATCCGGGGATTTTCTTCGAGATCAGCACAATGATTACCATTGTGGGGAGTACGCTTTTCCTTATGTGGCTGGGCGAACAGATTACTTCGCGAGGTATTGGTAATGGAATCTCGCTTATTATATTTTCGGGAATCGTGGCCAACCTGCCGCAGTCTGCTTTGAGAATGATAGATTTAGGGCGTGAGGGTGAATATCAAATCAGCTTTATCCTTGGTCTTATGGTGCTTATTGCCGCGGTCATCGCGTTTATTGTGTATATGGAACGGGCACAGTACAAAGTTCTCATCCAATACCCCAAGCGGCAGATGGGGAACAAAATCATTGGGGGAGAGAGTACGCATTTGCCTTTGAAATTGAACAACGCTGGCGTCATTCCTCCTATTTTCTCTAACTCTCTCCTTATGTTGCCTTTGACGATTCTGGGGGGCATGACCATAGAATCTGATTGGGTGCAGAGTCTTCTGTTTCAGCTGAGTCCCGGCAAGGCCACCTACATCATTGTTTATAGTTTATTGATAATCTTCTTCGCCTTCTTCTATACGGCCTTGGTGTTTAATCCAGAGGAAACAGCGGAAAACCTTAAAAAGTCTGGGGCCTTCATTCCGGGCATACGGCCTGGGCAAAATACATCAGAGCATTTTGACTATGTTCTGACCAGGTTAACCGTGGTGGGCTCGGCTTACCTGGTTCTCGTCTGTATTTTGCCAGAGTTTTTGAAGGCCAAGTATTCTCTGCCTTTCTATCTTGGAGGGACCAGCCTTCTTATCGTTGTAAGCGTAACCATGGAAACCGTGGCTCAGGTGCATTCTCATCTGCTTGCCCACCAGTATGAGGGGTTGCTGAAAAAATCACGGTTTGTTCTTAAAAGATAAATGGGAAAAAACGTTATCCTCATAGGCGCCCCGGGCTCCGGGAAAGGAACCCAGGGGGATCTCCTAAGATCTTACTACGGGTTTTCCCATCTCTCCACGGGCGAGCTTTTGAGGCAGGAAGTAAAAAAAGGTTCCTACGCTGGAAGGATGATGCAGACCTATGGGGATAAAGGTTCTTATGTGCCTGATGACATCGTGATGGAAGTCGTGGCGCAAGCCATGGAGCAAGCACGTGACCGGCCAGGTGTGGTGTTGGATGGGGCGCCTCGCACCCGAGCCCAGGCCGAAGCTCTGCAGGCTCTTCTGAAAAAATCTGGTGAAAAGGTTGATTGCGTCGTCGAGATTGTGGTAGAAGAAAGTCTGCTTCTGAAACGCCTATCGGGTAGGTTTTTGTGTGCGGGGTGTGGCGCCAATTACAACACGTATTTCTGCCCCCCCATCCGCGAGGGCAGGTGTGATGCCTGTGATGGCAGCGCCTTTTCCAGGCGTCCCGATGATTCGCCTGAAGTGGTGGGAGAGCGTCTCAAGGCGTATGCCCTGCAGACGGCGCCCCTCATTTCGTTCTACGACAGCCAGGGCTTGTTGGCGCGGGTAGATGGATCTTTGGAAAGAGAAGAGGTTGCTTCCCAGATTAGGAAGAGCATAGATATTGGTGAATAAACTTGACGTTTTCAGCTTTTCTCTATAGAAAGGCAAATGTCCAGTGGTTTTTTTAGGTTAATGATTAAAGGCAAGGAGTTGTCCAGTGGCGCGTATTGCGGGTGTTAACGTTCCAGCTCAGAAAAGAGTAGAGATCGCGTTGAGGTATATTTACGGGGTTGGTCCCAAATTTTCAGCAGAGATTTGCGCTAAAGCTGGCATTTCTTCTGCTCAACGTGTTTTTCAGTTAACGGAAGCAGAGCTCTCGAAGATCCGAGAGGTGATTGACCGTGACTATCAGGTGGAGGGAGACCTGCGCCGATTGGTTTCCATGAACATCAAGAGGCTTGTGGATTTGGGTTGCTATACGGGCCTTCGTCACAGGAAAAAGCTTCCGGTTAGGGGCCAGCGCACGCATACCAACGCGCGCACTCGAAAAGGTAAGGCCAAGCCCATCGCTGGCAAGAAGAAGGCAGTTTAGGATTTAGGGAATTATGTCACAGGCAACAGCATCCAGATTAAAGCGGCGTGAGCGTAAAAACGTAGTAGCAGCCACCGCCCATATTAACTCTACTTTCAACAATACCATTGTGACCATAACGGATCCTCAGGGCAATACCATTGCCTGGTCCAGCGCTGGTGCTAACAATTTCAGTGGTTCCAAGAAATCAACGCCTTTCGCGGCTCAGACGGCGGCTGAGGAAGCGGGCAAAAAAGCCAAGGAACACGGTGTTAAAACTTTGAAGGTGGCTGTCAGAGGGCCCGGCTCGGGGAGGGAGTCCGCTCTGCGGGCTTTGATGTCGGTGGGCTTTCAGATTACCAGCATTCAGGATGTGACGCCGTTGCCCCACAACGGAACCAAGGCTCCCAAGAGACGTCGCGTCTAAATTTTCTAAGACCTGGATTTTCTAAGACATAGTTTGGTGAAATTAAGAAATGAACTCGAATAGTAAGATGATAAGAGATAGCTGGCAGACTTTGATTAAACCCACGACTATTAAATTCAAGACCCTGCACAGCACGCAGATGCGTTCTGAGCTTTTGGTGGAACCCCTGGAGCCAGGGTACGGGACGACGCTGGGCAATGCTCTGCGCCGCATTTTGCTCTCTTCGATTCGTGGAGCGGCGGTCACTTCGCTTCAAGTCGAAGGGATCGTTCACGAATTTTCTTCCATACCGGGTGTCAAGGAGGATGTGACGGACATCATCTTGAACATCAAGTCTTTGGCGCTTAAGTTGCATGGAGATACATCCCGCAAGATCACTCTCACCCATAAAGGATCTGGGGTGGTGACTGCTGGTATGATCGAAACTGGCGCCGATGTGACTGTGATGAATCCAGATCTGGTTATCTGCCATGTGGATGCCGGATCCTCTCTTCATATTGAAATGACTGTGGAAGCGGGTAGCGGTTACATTGCAGCTTCTCAGAACAGGAAAGAGACCACACCCATAGGCGTGATCCCCATTGATGCTCTCTTCAGTCCCATAAAGAAGGTCGCTTACCAGGTGGAGAACACCCGCGTGGGCCAAGATACGGATTATGATCGGCTGCTTCTGGACGTAACAACCAATGGGACGGTATCCCCCGAGGATGCCATCGCTTTTGCCGCAAGGATTTTGCAAGAGCAGCTCATGGCCTTTATCAACTTTGATGACCCGTTGGAATTCCAGAGGGAAATCATCTCCAAGGAAGATCCGTCCCTTCCCCGCAACCTTCTGCGCAAAGTTTCCGAGCTGGAGCTTTCCGTGCGGGCGGCGAATTGTTTGAAGAATGATAACATCATTTACATCGGCGATCTGGTGCAGCGTACAGAGGCAGAGATGCTTAAGACGCCTAACTTCGGCCGCAAGTCCCTCAATGAAATTAAATATATCCTGACCTCCATGGGGCTTCAGCTGGGGATGGACGTGCCCCAGTGGCCGCCCAGCAACATCGAGGACCTAGCCAAGAAGATAGATGAAGGTTTCTAGAACAGAAACCAGAGAAGATTTAGGAGACGAAAAATGCGGCATAAAATGTCAGGGCGTAAATTTAATAGGACGAAGAGCCATCGTAAGGCGCTGTTTGTCAACTTGGCCAACGCCTTAATCCAGCATGAGCAGATAAAGACCACACTTCCCAAGGCCAAGGATCTGAGGCCCATTGTGGAAAAATACGTGACCATGGCCAAGACAGCCAAGGACATTCTTTCCACGCGGCGCCTTCTGTCAAGCCGTCTGAGGGATGCTCAGGTTGTGGAAAAGTTGTTGACTACCCTGGCTCCGCGGTATGCGGAAAGGCCCGGCGGATACATCCGGATTATTAAAGCTGGATTTCGCCACGGAGACATGGCTCCCATGGGGATCATAGAATTCGTGGATCGGCCCCAGACGTCCTCTGTGATAGAGGGATCGGGCGCTTTGCAGCCCCTTGAAGTCCCCGAGGCGTAAGCCTAACAGGCTAGAGCCTACTTTCTGAGGCCTGTTGAGGGTTTCGGCGCCCATGATCGAGAGACGCTTGTGGGAGCAAGATCCTCTATCCAGCTTTGGTCTAAGTTTAAACCCGGTATTTTTCTTGTCCTCCCCTGAAAAACCTCCTCCAGCTGCGGATGGGCGCGGCAATTTCGGCCCTATGGCTAGCGTGTGCCTTGGACCTTGGCGGGGATGGCGGGGGGCTACGAGCAAGTTCCCAGCCAAGGGCCACACAGGGACCAGCGTAGGGCCTTGCAAGGGAATGCTCCTGAAGAGAGGCGCTGAGGAAGAGCCTGGAATTTGTGGGGCCACGCCCGGGCCTCAACTTTTGTGCATGGATCAGGTGCTTTGCAGCCCGTTAAAGCTGCCCCCGCCTAAATCGGCGAAGGTGGGGCTGCTTGTGAGGAGGCTGTCTCAAGCGGCCGGGTGCGCACCGAAAGGCCGCATTTCCCGGCTCTTCTTTATTTCATCGTGAAAAAATTCAGGGCAGCGCCTTGCAGATACAACGGGGAACTTTGCGGATTTTTTAATAGCACACAATTTTCTATTCTGGCACACTGTGCATGCAACAATCTTTTAAGAGAGGGGTCATGAAAAAATTCTTTTACATTATGGGTTTGGTTAGTGTCTGCGGACTTGCAGAGTCAGCTTTCTTAGAGCTTTTAACCCAACAGTCCAGAACAGCTCTTCATCTTGTGTGCAGACGTTACCACGTGATCACGCCTGGGATTAAACCTACACTTCCTTTTTTACGCACGCCGTCTTCAGAACAAAATCAAGAAACTCCTTTCCCAAAGAATGTTCGTTTTCTTGATGCAGACTACACACGGTTTGTGATAGATAAAAAACCTATCCCTTTTATTGAACCTCCTGAAGTGGAAGAACAAGATAACCAGTCTATCCGCGTTAATTTAAGGGATACCGCTGAAAAAAAACTAACTTCATAATCTATAAATATTAAAGAGGCAATCCCTCATTTCGTTGCCTCTGGGGTTCTTAAACCACCGCATATCGATTCTCCTCTCTAGAACAGGGGCCCACACCGTCAAGCGGCTCTGGGGAAGATGTTTCTGGTGCCTGGCAGCTTTCGCGCAACCTGATGGCGGTATCCCCCTATCCTAAACCCCAGAACGGGGTCGACCTCAGAAAGCCTCATTGATTCTCGGGGATGATTGTGTTTATATGGTGGCGAAGTAATTTTTACTATAGGGATAATAATATGAACATATTAATACTTCTGTTTTCGTTGATATCTTTGGAAACAAAGGCTGCTTTAAACGATCAAGAAGAAAAGGCAAAGCAGATGGGGGTTGCAATGCAGAGAGGATCTCTAGAACAGATCGAAAATCTTCTGAAACAGGGTGCGAACCCCGATTCCATGATTATGGATGGGAACAAGGATTTGCCACTTTGCATGGCTATCCTGTTAGACAAATCTGACATTGTGAAACTTCTTTTGGAGCATAATGCAAACGTGTGCGCCCAAGATCGCCTGGGCATGAAACCCTTTGTGTATGCCTTTTTGGGTCAGAACAAAGAGGTCCTGAGCCTTTTGATAAGCCATGGGTACCTCATAAATGCAGACGAAATGAATAAGATACAGAATATGGCAAATGGAGAAATGATACCAGAAACTGTGCAGTTTATAGAAGACCAGAAAAAATCCCTAAGAGCGCTGAATTTTGAATTCACAGCTTAAGAGGGTGGGCCACTGAGAGGGAGCCGGGTGGTCCCCTTGAAAAGGACCAACTCCCTCCTTATAGAGTGTGATAATGAGCAAAGGATAAAGGTGAAGAGAAAATGAAATTATGGATGTTGTTGATCTTGTTGGTGTCTTTGGGAGCAAAGACAGGTTTTGTTGATGAAGACATCAAGGCGGGCGAGTTGTCCCGGGCAGTAGCCAGGCGCGCTGAAGTGGTCACCATCAGGGATTTTTTACAAGAGGGTGCAAATCCCAATCACAGCCTCCAGGGACCGGAGTTTGCCCGTTGCGGCGACGACGTAAAGGGACCGGCCTTATGTAACGCGGTGGCGGGGCTGGGCGTTGATATTAAAGTCGTGAAACTGCTTCTCGATTATGGCGCAGACTCTTCCGTTAAAAATTCAAAGCAAAAAAGCGCTTTTGACCTTTCTTTTATTTGGAGTAATAGTGAGGCAATGCGGCTTTTGATATCCCATGGCCACCCTCTAAATGAAGAAGAACTTAAAGGTCTTGAGCCGCAGATGATAGGGACTAGAGAGGGAAAAAACTTCCAAGAACTTTTACAATTCGTGAAGTCTCAGAAAAAGTCCTTAAGCAGCCTGAATTTTGAGTTTCTGGCTTAGGCCCTGGTGGTGGAACTGCCTGGAGGGGCGGTTTCTACACCGGGCGCTATGTGTGAGAAAAAGAGAAAGGTAATGGGAAAATGAGAGCCGTAATTTTTAGTATAGTCATTCTTTTGTTGGCAGGCAGCTTGGAGGGCATAGCAGGCTTTGGTCAGCCTATGCGGTGGCTCAAAGATGACGAAATCGAGGCGGTCCGCTTCAATAAACAAGAAGTCTTGCTCAGGAAGATGCAACGACCTGGATTTGATGTGAATGCAGACTTAGAGCAGAGCACTCTTCTCTGTACGGCAGTGGTTTGCGACAACCTGGAGATGGCCCAGATACTCCTAAATGCTGGAGCGAATCCCAATAAGAAAACAATTAGGGGCCAGATGACTCCGCTTGCCTCGGCGGTTGGCCAACGCCCGGGGACGCCCATGGTCCGGCTTCTGTTACAGCACGGAGCTGACCCCGCTCTTAAGGCGGGGGTTCTAGACGAGACCCCCCTCCAACGAGCGTTCTGCGCCCAGAATTTTCCTGTACTGCAAGCTTTAATATCTTACGGAGCCCCCGTGGACATGGCTGCCCTGACGCTTATTCATTCTGCCTGTCTCATGAAGGTGCAAGTAGATCCTGCCTTGACTGCAGCGCAGGGAATGGAGTTAAGGGAAAGAGTAAAAAGGGAGGATTTGGGGAGAGTGAAAGATCAGAAAAAGTCTTTAAGCAGCCTGAATTTTGAATTTTTGGCTTAAGCCGTGGTGGCGAGGCTAAAATGAGAGACGTAACTTTTAGGATATTTTTCCTTTTGGGGTTGGTGGGGTGCGCTGTGGCGGCCCCAGAGCCCGGGGGCCTATTTCAAGAACTGAAAAAAGCCTGTTCGGAGGGCCGTACGCAAGAAGTGAGCCAGCTGCTTTCGCAAGTAACTTTGGATACAAATCCTTACAAGGCACAGGAGCTTTTTAAGGCCTGCCTCGGGCACAGGGAAACAGCCAAGCTTCTGGTGGATACGGGGGACGCTGAACTAGAACAGCCTCTGCGCCTAAGACGAGGGTTTGTGGCCTTGCTCAGTGGCTTTAATCTATTGAAATCTGTGAGAGGTGGAATCTCTTAAATTTCTTATTAGCTTGGGTGTAGAGGCCCGCAAGTCCCCTGAGGAGGTCTTTTCTTATGTTGAGTACGCGGTCATGTTTGGGCATCTTCCTGTATTACGAGAGCTTGTTAATCTGGGCCATCGTGTGCATGTTCCCACTACAGAGGAGGGCGTCTTCACGCCCTTCCACAGGTGCATCGGCCATGGGAGCATTACTATTATCAAATTCTTGATAGACGATGGTCACCAGGAACTGCCCAAGGGCGGTATGCATGAGCTTATAAAGCAGGTAAAGGAAACTCAGAGAATAGAACCCGATAACACCGTCTACGATTACTTAGAGCTTGTGGCCTCTAACGTAGCTTTATCTAAGCTGGGCTTCGATTTTACCGCTTAAGAAGTTTCTTTTGGGGGATCCCACGCGGCTTGAGGCGCTTCACTGGTAAAAAATCTTTTGGGGCACCCGCAGGTCCAAGGTCTTTTTGGCTAGCTTTTCTATATTTTTTGTCCGGTAGAGGCGCGCCAAAAGCTGAATGGCTTCCTCAGTATGCTCTTCAGGCAGCAGAATGGTGAGCCCGGATTTGAGCCTCAGATTCCATCGTCTTTGTCCCACCCTTACGTAGGCTGCAACGGATTTTTTCAAGAACTCTATGGGCCCAAGCTGCTGGAAAAAGGAAGCTGCTGCGGTGGGCGCGCCTTCTCCAATGAGGAGGGGGTAGGTGCGAAAAGGCTCCAGGTCTTGGACAGGGATGGACGACCCCTCTTGATCCACCAATTTTATTTTTTGATGATGTTGCCACAAGGCCAGAGGGACTTTTTCCTGAAGTGTGATCACCAGGGTATGAGGCCATCTTCTTTCAAGGGTGACACTTTTAACCCAGGGCAGGGATTGCAAAGACTGCTGGCTGTGGCCTAGATCAATCTTTGGGAAGGGTGTGCCCAGGGGCCTGCCTATATTTTTTTGTAAATCAAGAAGGCTGGTGCGATGGCGATTCTTAATATGAATATGCGAAAGCGTCATTCCATAAAGAGAGAGCTTCCGGTCGGCATAAGAGGAGGCTGCTTGGTGTATGCGGCTAAAAGCTCCTGTCATATAAAGCCATGCCAAGGTGGCCCCTAGAGCCGCCACCATGCCCACAAAAAAGCGGTGGCCGCGAGGGTGCACCAAGGAAGCCTTTTTTAAAAGGGGGGCTCTTCGCGTATTCAGCGAGCGCAGTCGTGACACAAGCCGTCCTCGATAAGTTGGTAGACCAAAGCATCAAAGGAAATACCCGCATGGGAGGCTATTTCCGGTACCAGGGACAGGGGGGTGCAGCCTGGCTGGGTGTTGATCTCCAGGAAACACAGCCGCTCGGTGTGAGGGTCATAACGGAAGTCAGAACGGGTGACGCCCCTGCACCCCAGCAGGTTATGCACTTTCTGGGAATTTTCCATCACAAGATTATAAATCTTTTTGGGGATGGGGGCAGGCATAAGATGGTCACACATGCCCTCTGTGTATTTGGCCGTATAATCGTAAAACTCTATGCGGGAGCGCAGCTCGATCACCCCCAGGCTTTTGCCCCTTAGAACGGCACATGAAAGCTCGAGGCCAGGGATATATTCTTCCACCAAAACGGAGGAGCCATAATCCCAAGGTGTCTCGGGAGACAGAGGACTTGCGTCTTTATGGACGATGTGCACGCCCACACTGGAGCCCTCACTGAGGGGTTTCACCACATAGGAATCGGGAAATGGGTGGTGGTCCAGGATATCTTCCCAGCTGCACTCGATGCCTTTGGCCAGGGAGACGCCCGAGGTGCTGCATAGTTTTTTGGTCATGGACTTGTTCATGGCTATGGAAGAGGCCAGAACGCCTGAATGGGTGTACTTAAGGCCCAGCCAGTCCAAGATGCTTTGCAGGCGGCCGTCCTCTCCAAAAGCTCCATGCAAGGCGTTGCATACGATGTCAGGTCTGTATGCAAGAAAATCCAAGAGCTCCTGGAGATCTCTGGTAAGGACGAACGCTCTCACGTCATAGCCTTGTCGGCGTAGGGAGGCCTCAAAAGCTTTGCCAGTTTT
>CAYXFG010000011.1:0-16470 GCA_964464225.1 uncultured Holosporaceae bacterium | reverse complement strand
ATGCTTGAAACTGAACTGGGTGGCCAGAATTTCAGACCGCGGGTCTCTGTAAAGAGGAACCATTTCTTCAAGAGCTCTGTCCCCTATGATCACCCCGGCTGCATGAGTTGAGGCATGACGATAAAGGCCCTCCAGCTGTAGGCCAATTCTTATCAGCTGCTCGACCTCGGGCTCACTCTTTTGGATCTGCTGCAGCTGCGGCTCTTGGTCGATGGCTTGCTGAAGGGTGCAGGGGTTGGCAGGATTCATGGGGATCAGTTTGCATAGCCGGTCCACTTGGCCATAAGGCATCTGGAGGACCCGCCCTACGTCGCGCAGCACCGCACGGGCCTGCAGTTTCCCGAATGTAATGATTTGGGCAACTTTGTCCGCGCCATATCTCTGCTGAACATAGGAAATAACCTCATCCCTTCTGTCTTGGCAGAAATCAATATCGAAGTCGGGCATGGAGACGCGTTCGGGATTCAGAAATCGTTCAAAAAGTAGGTTGAAACTGATAGGATCCATGTCCGTGATCATAAGGGACCAGGCCACAAGAGAGCCCGCGCCAGAACCGCGGCCCGGCCCCACAGGAATCTTTTTTTGCTTGGCCCACTTGATGAAGTCTGAGACAATCAAAAAGTAACCCGCAAAGCCCATTTGGCAAATTACGTCCAACTCATATTCCAGTCTCTGAAAATAAATCGGCCTTTGGGCTTCGTCTATTTTAGTTTTGTTGAAATTCAATCTTTCTTCCAGGCCCATTCTGGCCTGCTCACGACATTCCTCTTGCTCACTTCTGCCGGTGCTGGATTCGTACTTGGGAAGGAGCGGGGGGCCGGCCATGGGGCGGTAGGAGCAACGCTGTGCGATAAGGTTAGAATTTTGGATGGCTTCGGGCAGATCCTTGAATAAGGAAGTCATTTCTTGGGCAGATTTAAAGTAGTGATGGGGCGTAGCTCTGTGGCGGCTGAGATCAGACACATAACTGCCTTGTGCAATGCACAGAAGAATATCATGGGCCTGGTAGTGATGGGGTGCTTTGAAATAGCAGTTATTCGTAGCTACTAAAGGGATATTATATTCATAGGCCCAGTCTAGGAAAAAAGGCTCTGTCTTGAATTCTGATTCTTGACCATGCCGCTGCAGTTCCATGTAAAAGCGTTCAGGAAAGAGCCTGTTCAGCTGTTTTAGGAGGAGGCCGGCTTCCTGGGGTTTATTGTCCAGGAGCAGCCGCCCGAGAGGCCCCTCGGATCCCCCAGATAGCACAATCAGCCCCTTGCTGACATCCTCATTAAAATCTTCCAACATCAGATAGGGGGCTCCGCGTTGGGGCAAGGAACGGTAGATCTTTGAGGCCAGTTTTAGGAGATTTTTGTATCCCCTTTCGTCTTTTGCTATGAATACCAGCGAAGACGCTCGGTCCCCTACTTTGTAGTCTTCCAGCCTAAGCGCAATCTCCGCGCCCATCAAGGGCTGTAGACCTGCTGCCGCACATGCGGTTGAAAACTCAAGAGCCCCAAACATGTTTCCTGTGTCCGTGATGGCAACGCTGGTCATGGCATTTTCTTTTGCCAAAAGGACGATGTCCTCAATTTTTATAGCTCCTTCGGATAAAGAATAAGCCGAATGGACCCGCAAATGGACGAACGATGGGACGGGGGCTTCCTTCATGAAATTACACCTCCCGAGAGGGTGAGCGTCCTGTCCATGCGCTGGGCGATGAGGGGGTCGTGGGTAGCAATAAGAGCCCCTGCGGATAGTTTTTTTAGCTGATCAATGAGCAGGTCGATTATCTCGTGAGCAGTTTTTTGGTCTAAATTCCCAGTGGGTTCGTCAGCGATTAACAGGAAGGGCAGGTCCTCCCCCTTGGCAGTCTTTTCAGAGCCTCTGACCGTGGTGGGCGCAAGAGCCCTGGCCAGAGCTACTCTGTGACGCTCTCCTCCCGACAACTGGGTGGGCTTGTGGGAGGCCCTCTTGTCAAGGTTCATCCTGGCCAGAAGCTGGGAAGCGTTACGGCTTGCTTCCTCCAAGGAGAGACCTAGAAGAAGGTAGGGTACCATAACATTTTCAAGAGCTGTGAATTCCTCCAAAAGATGAGATTGCTGGTAGAGAAAGCCAATACTGGCTCGACGCTTCAGGGTTCTATGGACGTCCGAAAGGCCCGTCAAGGAGGCCCCTTGCAGAAGGATTTCCCCCTGCTCAAAGGTGTCTAAAAGACCGATGAGATGTAGGAGAGTGGACTTTCCCGAGCCAGACACACCTCTCAGAGCCAGGATTTCCCCAGCCTGCAACGCAAAAGAAACACCTCTCAGGACCGGTATGGTACTTTGTCCTTGTCGGTAGGTTTTAGTAAGATTCTTGACCTCCAAAAGTGGCCTATTCATGGCGTAGCGCCTCCACGGGATTGAGCCTAGAAGCGCGCCAAGCAGGATAAAGCGTTGCCAAAAAAGACAGTAAAATACTGTAGAGCGCTACGAACACAATTTCTCGGGCCTCTAGGCATACCGGAAGCTCCGAGAGAAAGTAAAACTCTGGGTCAAAAAGAGTGGTCCCGATGATCTTTTGAAGAAATTGCCTTATGGATTCCAGATTCCACGAAGTGACCAGGCCCAGAATTACCCCTAGAAAAGTTCCAAAGACCCCAACGCTGGTTCCCACCAGGGAAAAAATGAAGCTTATACTGCGAGAGCTAGCCCCCATGGTTTTCAATATGGCGATTGAGGAGGTCTTATCCTTTACGAACATTGTCAGTCCAGAAACAATATTGAACGCTGCAATGGTGATGATAAAACTAAGGATTAAAAACATGACATTTCTTTCGACCTTTAAAACTTGAAAGAAGCTGGCATGAGCTTCTGTCCAAGGTAAAAAGCGCAGAGGCTTGGAGAGAAGGGCCTGCAGGGCAGGTATGAGAAAAGAGGCTTTCTCAGGCTTATGAAAGAAAACATCCAGATGATCAACGGCCTGCTCCAAGCCAAAGTACGATTGAGCAGTGCCCAGAGGTAGATAGGCCGTCGAATTATCGACTTCATGAAGCCCGCATCCGACTATGGCCACCACTTTGAAGCTTTGCATTTTTGGCATGCGACCGAAGGGCGTCATTTCCCCTTCGGGAGAGATAAGACTTATTGAATCTCCGATCCCTAGCCCCAGCGCAGAAGCCAGTTTTGCGCCCAAGGCTATCACAGGGTCACGACCAGAAAAGGACGCCAAGCTCCCTTCCAGGGTCTGGCCATACAGAATTTTCCTCCTCTGCAGGTTCTCGTAAGGGAGAGCCTTGATAAGGATGCCCTGGGCTCCCTTTCTGTGATGAAGCATCACCTGGCGATCTATCATGGGAATTACGTCCGCAATTTCGGGGAGCGTGCCCAGCTTTTTAAGATCTTGAGCATAATCCGCGTAAGGGCCTTCCGAGCTGGAGATACTGAGGTGACTATTGTAATCGAGGATTTTTCCAGACAGCTCCTTATGAAATCCATTCATTACGGACATGACGACGATAAGGGTAGCTACCCCCAGAGCAATCCCCAGGAGGGAGAACAAAGAAATTAAACTTACGACCCCGTCTGATTTCTTAGACCAGATGTATCTGGAAGCTATAAACCATTCAAATCGAGACATGGGTCCTCTAAGAGGGCCGTTTAGAGAGGCTTAGCTGAAATACATACGCCAGAGCAGCTTCCTTTTCCATCTCTTGTTTCTCTCCACTAGCTCTGATTTTTATTTCCAGCTTATTATCTTTCGAGCTCCTAGGCCCCACGATTATCTGCAAAGGGATCCCAATAAGGTCCATGTTGGCAAACTTGGTGCCAGCACTTTGGGAGCTATCTTCATAAAGAACTTCTATCCCTTCGTCTTGGAGAGCAGCATAAACTTCATCCGCCAGTCGGTTGCATGTATCATCATTGGTCTTGAGGTTAATAAGGGCCACGGCAAAAGGTGCCACCTCTTGAGGCCACACGATCCCCTGGGCATCATGGTGCGTCTCAATAAGAGCTGCCATAAGGCGGGTGACACCTATCCCGTAGCACCCCCCATGAGGGTAAATCATTTCGCCGGCCTGGTTCATGATTTTTACATTCATTTTCTGAGAATATTTATCGCCATAATAAAAAATGTGCCCCATTTCGATGCCCCGTGTCTCTTTCAGCTCGCTGGGGCTGACCCCGCAAGTTTCTGGGTCGTGCATATCTTCCGTGGTAGCGTAGAGAGACATAAGTTCTTCGACACCAACCTCCCCAATTCGGCTTTTGAAGGCATCATATCTTTTATCATAGTAGATCTTGCTTTCGCCTGTCTCTGCAAATACATGGAATTCGTGGCTTAAGTCGCCCCCAATGGGGCCTGTGTCTGCACGGATAGGGATCGCCACCATGTCCAGTCTTTTAAAAGTATTGAGATAAGCGCGCATCATTTTTTTATAAGTTTCTACGGCGGAGGCCTGGTCCAAATCGAAGGAATAAGCATCCTTCATGAGAAACTCCCGGCCCCTCATCACGCCAAAGCGAGGGCGGATTTCGTCTCTAAATTTCCACTGGATCTGGTAGAAGCACTTGGGGAGATCTTGATAACTTCTTACATAGCGTCGGAAAATATCAAAAATGACCTCTTCTGCCGTGGGCCCAAATAAAAGCTCACGTTCGTGGCGGTCAACAAACCTTAGCATTTCTTTGCCGTAAGCCTCGTACCTGCCACTCTCCTTCCAAAGGTCTGCAGTCTGCACAATAGGCAGCAGAACCTCAAGGCATTCAGCCTTGTTTTGCTCTTCACGAACGACGCGCTCTATTTTTTTGAGGGTACGTAACCCCAAGGGGAGCCAGGAATAAATACCCGAGGTTTCCTGACAGATTAACCCCGCACGCAACATTAATTTATGGGACGTAACTTGAGCCTCGGAGGGGGTCTCTTTAAGAGTGGGTAAAAAATACTGAGATACTTTCATCTTTGATCCTCAAACTCTGCTCATCATAAGGGCTTTTTTACCAAAGATAAAGGTGGAATAAGAAACAAGGAAAAGAGGTCTCTGTAGGACGCTGGCGTGGGCTACCGCCGTCAGGACCTTGCCAGGACCCCCTCCCCAGCGAAGTCTCAGGCTACAATAGCTCCCGGCTTTTCGTTCTGACGAATTTTGAAGTTGAAAGTCAGAAGCAGGGGGGCAGCTACCCAAATGGAGGAATACGTTCCCACTGCAATACCGATAAGAATGGGAAAGCTATACTCGGCGATGACCTCTCCTCCGAAAAGATAAAGAATCAGGAGGGAGAGCATCGTGGAACTGGACGTGAGCAAAGTACGCGACAGGGTATCATTAATGGATTTGTTCAAAAGGTCGGCAAGAGGCATGTCGCTATACCTGCGCAAATTTTCTCTCACACGGTCGTAAATCACCACGGTATCATTGATGGAATATCCGATTGTGATGAGGACAGCTACGATGGTAGAGGCATTGAACTCTAGACCGAAAACTGTGTAAAGAGCCAAAACTGCGAAGGCGTCATGGATAAGAGAAAGAATAGCACACAAGCCAAAGTGCCACTCAAAGCGGATCCAAATATAAACCAGCATAGCTCCCATAGCCCAAAGCACAGCATAAAAGCAGTTGGAAATCAGTTCATTCCCCAGCCTCGGGCCCACGGTCTCAATGCGCCGATATTCAACATCTGGGCCTAGAATGCCCTTGATTTGGTTGATGACATTTAACTGAGCTCCGGCGTTCCTATCTTTCTGCTCGACCCGTATCAAGACATCTTCCTTAGTGCCGAATTCTTGCAAGGAAACATCGCCTACCTTTAGGCTGTTTAAATCAGATCTTACCTTTTTAAGGTCGGGGGAAGAAGCAAATCTAACCTCTATGGAAGTCCCGCCTGTGAAATCAATCCCATAGTTCAGGTCTTTGAGCAAGTATCCAGCGATGGCGGCGACGATCATGATTACCGAAATTACGTAGCTCTGCAGCCGCCATTTGATAAAATCTATTTTGAAGTTAAAGTGTGTAAGATTGAGGCCCTTATGCATGGCTGTGTTCCTCTCGAGAGCTACAAAGGAAGAGGTTTGTGTTGGCCCTTCAGTTTCAGCCAACTGAGGGTCAAAATGCGGCTGAGCGTGATGGCGGTGAACATGGAAACCAGAATACCCAAAGCCAGAGTAACGGCGAACCCCTTCACGGGGCCGTTTCCAAAATGATAGAGGAGGGCGGCTCCGATCAGCGTGGTTACATTGGAATCTACAATGGTTGCCATAGCGCGACTGTAGCCTGCAGAGATAGCAGACAAAGGAGGCTGGCGGTCTCTTATTTCTTCCCGGATCCTTTCATAAATCAAGATATTGGCGTCCACAGCCATGCCCAGGGTCAAAGCAATGCCGGCGATGCCCGGGAGGGTGAGTGTGGCGTCTAGAAGACTGAGCCCAGCTAGCAGGAAAACCAAATTCATGACAAGGCAAAAATTGGCAATCCCTCCGAACAAAAATCCATAGAACACGAACATGAAGATAATGATGCCACCTACGGACATAAGGATCGCCCTCTCGCCTGACTTAATGGAATCAGATCCCAGTTCAGGCCCTACCGTCCTTTCCTCCAAGACTGTAAGGGGAGCGGGCAGCGCTCCAGCACGTAGCAGTATGGCCAAATTCCTTGCTTCTTGAAGGCTTCCAGCTCCAGTGATGACGCCGTGGCCGCCAGGAATCGCGCCTTTGATTTTGGGGGCGCTAATGACCTTGTTGTCCAGAACAATGGCAAGGAACCTGCCCGTATTGTCCCGTGTTACTTCGTTAAATTTGCGAGCGCCTATGGCGTCCAGGCTGAAACTTACGCCTCCTTCACTATCTGCGTTCACATTGGCGCTTGTGAGCATCTCTCCACTTACATCGGATTTTTTCTGGACCAAGTATTTGTAGACGGGGGCCCCTGGGGTCTCCTCAGATCCCTCCAAGATTTCATACCCGTAAGGTGGAGAGTGAACATCGCTGGGCAATAGACTAGGGTGCAAAAGTCGAAAGCTGAGCTTCGCAGTTTTTCCCAACATTTCTTTGATGAGACGAGGGTCGCTGACTCCGGGAAGCTGTACCAAGATCCTGTTACGGCCCTGTTTTTGGATGGAAGGCTCTTTCGTGCCCATTTCATCAATGCGGCGCGTAACAATTTGTAGGGACTGCTGAATGGCAGATTGCTCGCGTTCTTCCCGCAGCTCGGATGGTAGAACGATGGTTAGAGCACTGTCAGTGCCTGAAAGCGAGAGGCGCCTATCCACTAATTTAACAGCCCTCAAAGCCTCGTCTCTTTGAGAAGGCAGTCTCAAAGATAGGGTCAAGGCCTGTTGGCCAGGAGCCACCCTTAGGTTCAAATAAGAGATCTTGTTTTTCCGAAACTCCCTTTTGATCTCATCGCACAGGGAAAGTAAATAATCTTCCACAACTTTAGACAGATCAACTTCCAGCAATATAGAAGAGCCCCCCTGCAGGTCCAGCCCCAAAGCGATCTGGTTTTTGGGAAAGAAAGAGGGCAACGCAGCCAGGAACTGGGGAGAAAAGAAATTCTGAGCCCCAAACCAGATGCCCAAAGAGCAAAGAGAGAAAACAAGGATCAGACGCCAGCGCGCTAAATACTGCATAAGAGTTTTCTTTCGTTGATTATTTCTTTTTCAGCTTTAGTTTGGAAGGTTTGTGAGCACCTTGCTTGGCGACAGGACTTGCTGTTCCGGGAAGCTTTTCGGGGTTGCTATGGCCGGATAGGACGGTAGATATCATGGCCTTTGCCACATAGACATTCACTCCGGGGGAGATTTCCATTTCGACTTCTCCGTCAGATACCTTAAGGATGGTACCGATCAGACCTCCGTTGGTGAGCACGCGATAGCCCTTCTGTAGCGTCTCGACCATAGTCTTGTGCTCCTTGGCTTTTTTAGATTGAGGGCGAATAAGTAAAAAATACATTACGGCAAACATCAAAACAATGGGCAGCACCCCCACGAAGTCAAAGCCTGGTTTCATCAAATTCTCCATTTATCTAAATGAATATTATATGGCACGAGGGGACCGGGGCGTCAACCCTTAAAAGATGACAGAATACACAGGAGCTAGATGTGTGCGCCTTGCTTAGGAGATTTCTTTTTTGCGTGAGGGGCTTTCATCCCCACGCCCTTTCTGCCATGACCTGAGGGCTCTTTTGGAAGAGAAAAAGTTAACCTCCCTTTTATCAAGTCAGCTTCTTTTAAAATCACCTCCAGGCGGTCGCCCAGGTAATAGGTCTTCTGAGTGTGGGCACCCTTTAGGTGGAGAGGGGTTTCTGAAAGAATGAATCTTTCCGCTCCCAAGAATGGCATGGGCACAAGCCCACTTGCACCCGTCTCGGGTAAAGATAGGAAGATGCCTGCAGGACTGATTCCACTGACGTAGCCCTGGAAGATTTTGCCTATTTGGGAGGAAAAATATTCGGCTAGGAATCGGTCGTTGGCTTCCCTTTGAGCGGCATCCGCCCTTCTCTCCTTGATTGAAGATTCTTGCCCTAGATTTTCAAAGTTGTGAGTCTCTGGCCCCAATCCATCCTCATGGCCCAAGGCGGTCAGAATGGCCCTGTGTGTTAAGAGATCAGGGTATCGACGGATGGGAGAGGTAAAGTGGCAATAATTTCTTAGGTTGAGGCCAAAGTGGCCAATATTATCAGGAGAGTAGACGGCTTGATTCTGACAGCGCAGTACCAACTCATTAACAATGTCCTCATAAGGTGATCCTCTGACATTCTGCAAAATGTTGGTGAAGTCTTGGGGCTTTCTAGGAATTTCTTTGCAAGGAATCTTCAAGTGTTGGAGGGTGCGTCTTAAATTTTCCACCCTCTCCGGATCGGGCTTATCGTGGGTACGATAAAGGCACGGTAGTTTCTTCTCTTTCAGAAACTCAGCTGCAGCTACATTGGCAGAGATCATAAATTCTTCTATAAGGCGGTGACTGTCCAGCCTGCTTCTTTGGGAAACGTCTTGTACCTTGCCCTGACTGTCTAACAGCAAATAGGACTCTTTCATTTCTATCTCCAAGGTGCCTCTCCTTAGTCGTGCTTTTTCCAGAGACTTGTAGGCACCATAAAGCTGAGATATCAGGCTGCGACAGGGATGGGTGGAGGATGAATCGTCACGTACTTTCTGCACTTCTTCGTAAGTGAGGCGGGCAGAGGACTTCATAAGGCCTCGAAAAAATTGGTGGCGAAGTTTTTCCCCTTGCTCATTGATCCAGATGTGCACCCCTACGCAGGCACGGTCTTCTCGAGGACGAAGAGAGCATAGGTCGTTTGAAAGCTTTTCAGGCAGCATGGGGATAACCCGGTCTGGGAAGTATACAGAAGTACCTCTTTCAAGGGCCTCTTGATCCAGCTCGGAGCCTGACTTTACGTAATGGGCTACGTCTGCAACAGCAACGATTAGATGCCAGCCATTTACCTCTCCATCGCTGAAGGGCTGGGCCCATACGGCGTCATCGAAATCTCGAGAGTCCGCGCCATCGATGGTGACGAGATCCAGGTGGCGTACATCTTCTCTTTTTTCAAGAGCGGGCACGGAAAGGGATTCTATTTTCTTGAGAAGTGTGGAAGGAAACTGGGAAGGTAGGCCCATGAGGGCTGTGCAGATCTTGCTAACCTCTGTGAGCTCACCGACATTTTTGCCCAAGGCCACGGTGGGGGGCATTTTCTTTGTGACCGTGGCCTCGAAGACTTTCCCCAATTGGTTTTGAGGGACAGACCTGAAACTTTGAATGAAGAAAGGATGCTTCAACTGCCGGGCGCAGGGAATGAATCTGGCCCCTTGAGGCGTTTTTTTTATGCAGCCCACGACGGTGGTTTCAGAGGGGGCGTACCTTCCCGCCTTGCCTCGGGCTATTTCTGGTCTAAGAGTTTTGTTATCCCCCGGAGTCTCGCTTTCATCGGGTTTTTTCGGATGAAGGCCTTTGGCTTTAAGCTGATGCAGGATCTGAAATAATTTTACCTTTTCGGATTCCTTTTTTAAGCCCAGCTGTCTTGCTAGCCGCCTGGGGGAAAGAAGGCCGGTCTGGTTTTCTAGGTGCCTTAAAACCCCTTCTTCAGTTAGCACAACGCTTTTGGGAGGAAGGCCTCTCTTGGACGTAGAAGGGGGTTTCTTTTTAGACACTGAGACCTCTTTTTTCTCTAGAAACTATACCATACACGGAAAATAAAGACAAAAAGGCCAAGAAGTTTTAAAGTTTAGCTCATGAAGTCATCATCGCAGGAGGACAGAATGCCTTATAAATCAAACTCCGATCTTCCAGAATCCGTACGAAGGAACCTGCCTGCACACGGATTGGATATTTATCGAGAGGCCTTCAATCATGCCTTTGAAGAGTATGCTTCCCCTTCTTCGCGAAAAGGGGGCGCATCTCAGGAAGAGACAGCCCACAAAGTGGCATGGTCCGCCGTCAAAAAGAAATACAAGAAAGACGCCCAAGGGGAATGGGTAGAGAAAAAATGACCCAAGGTCTTGCTTTACGCTCTGGTCCTCTAGTTTGGCTCACTCCGGCCTAACTTACTCCCACCCCGTGGATCCGAACCCGTCCTCGCCACGCTTAGAAGCGCCCGTTGTGAACTCTGTCACGGCGCACACTTGGGCTCTGACCACAGGGCTTAGAACCATCTGGGCTATGCGCATTTTGACCTCTCCTCGATAGTCAGAGTCAATGGTGCCAGGGGAATTAAGCACGGTGACGCCGTGGTTAAGTGCTAACCCCGAACGAGGACGTATCTGAGCTTCATATCCCGCGGGTACTTCAAGACATAGCCCCGTGGGCACAAGCATTCTAGACCCTCTTTCCAGGTAAACAGGCTGTTGAATGGCTGCCCGCAAATCAAGCCCAGAGCTTCCGGGGGTAGCATACGCAGGAAGGCTCATGCCTTCAGCATGGGCGAGAATTTTAATTTTCAAAGTTAGGACTTTTGTTTCTTTCATTCCGATCTCTTCCAGGCCTGATGAAGGGCTACTATGCCGTGGGCCATTTTTCTAAAGCTTGTGGAAACAAAGCCCGCTTCCTTTAGAGCAGCCTCCAGCTGTTCTGTGTTTAAAAAGGTCTGAATGCTCTCCCCCAGATATCGGTAGCCGGCCTCATTTGAAGCCAACCATTTCCCCAGGGCGGGGAGAATATCCAGGGTGTAAATACGGTGTAGATTCTCCACGCCTTCGTCGGGCTTGGAGAACTCTAGGCAAACGAATTGTCCCCCGGGTTTTAGGACCCTTAGGATTTCTTTGAATGTTTGCCCAAGACACGTCACATTCCTAAGGCCGAAAGCCATGGTGCAGATATCTGAGCTTGAGGAGGGCAGAGGAAGAGCCTCGGCCGCCCCTTCTACCCATTGGATGTCCCACACGTTGCTATCGATGGCTTTGTCTTTCCCCACTTGTAGCATGCCTGGAGAGGGGTCCACCACAACCAGAGAAGGGCTAAGGAAATTATAGGTCTTTTTCACGCGTAGCGCTATATCCCCAGTTCCCCCCCCCACATCGACTAGACAAAAAAAGGGTTTCGGGGAAAGAGCCTGCACCATCTCTCTTTTCCAAAGTCTGTGAAGGCCTAGACTCATGACATCGTTCATGAAATCATAATGAGGCGCCACCCCTTCAAATACCGCCTGTATACGCTGGGATTTTTCGGAGGAGCCAACTGATTCAAAGCCAAAGTAGGTGCGCATGGTTGCGATCATCCCCAATTTTTATTAAAATATCAATGGAATTGTGAGGAAATCTCCAGCGCCTACAGCTTCGCCAAGAAAGAGAGAATAAAAATGCAGGGACGTAAAAGGGGGATCCTGGCTCACAGAAGGTTCGTGGTCTTCGCTTTCTTGCTTCTGTGGGGTGCGGCTCTTGGATTTACACGGCTCCCGGATATGGTGCCTGGCACAGAGGATGTTCCTCTGCCGTCTGAAATGACCTTGTGGGCGGATCCAGTTCACTTCGAAGTGCCTAACGGGCGCCTTGTGGTTCTGCAAGGTCACAGCCCCTCCTCCTTCCAACTGATCCTAGATTTTTATAAAAAAACTCTTCCCAAGCTGGGGTGGGTGCTTGCCAGGAAAAGACCAGGGACACAGGAATGGAGCAGAGAAGGCGAGCTTCTAAAGATCAAAGCGCAATCTCAGAAAAATGGCTGCACTTTTTCCCTGGAGATATCCCCCCAGGATTGAGTTCTGAAGGCCTCATAGTGAGGCGTTGTAAGCCTGCAAAACTTTTTCTACTTCGCCGAATTCTACTATTTGCCCCTTGTTGAGCCATATAGCCTTATTGCAAAATTGACGTATCAGATTGTCTGAGTGAGAAGCCAGAAACAAGGTATTGCTTGATTTTATAAGACCCTGAATGTGTCTGCTGGATTTCTCTGCGAAGTCTTTGTCTCCTGCCCCGAATATCTCATCGATCAGCAGAATATCAGGAGTTATGTTGGTGGCGACGGAAAACCCCAGGCGCACTTTCATACCTTCAGAGTAGGTGCGGGTGGGCAGATCTAGATAAGAGCCCAGCTCACTAAAGGAAGAAAGTCTATCCATGGACTCCTTCGTAGCACGATAGCTTTTAGAAAAAATCAGAGACCCGAGGAAAAGATTCTCTCTGCCTGTCATTTCTTCGTTGATCCCTATATTGGTTCCAAAAAGTGTAGAGACAGAGCCATGAATCTGTAGCGAGCCCGAGGTGACAGGGTAAATACCGGCAAGGGCCCGAAGCAGTGTAGATTTGCCTGATCCATTGTGCCCAATAAGCCCGATGCGGTCTCCGGATTCTGCCTCAAATGAAATATTCGTAAGGGCCTGGACCAGTTGGACAGGCCCTGAAGGTTTCTTCAGAACCCCGCCCAGCGTTTCGGAAAGTACGTTCCTGACGCCGGACCTGTGGGCGTTGAAAATCGGAAACTCCAGAGAAACCTTTTTCAGTACGACAGTCTTCATCTTTATTATATCCAAAAAATCAGGCGCTTATGGAACCTCTTGAAGAGGAAAAAACTGAGTCCTATCATGAAAAATATGCAACCAGAGACGGCGGCATAGGCCATAAGAGGCGGGGCTTTCCCTAGAAGAGGATCTCGGACAAGAGAGAGATAATGAGTGAGGGGGTTAAGATAAGCCAGATATATACTGTTGCCCGTCAAAATTTTTGTATTCCACATGATGGGCGTCAACAAGAAAAGAAAAGTGAGAAGAGACGCCATAATATGCGAAAGATCTCTAAGCCTTGCGCCTAGAAACCCAAGGACAAAGCTTGCTAAAAGAGCACTGAGCGCTAATAAAACAAGGCCCGGCAACACCAGAAGGGTTTGCCACCCGGGTGTAACGCGGAATATGACCAGAACCACTACGATAATCATAAAATTATGGGCCAAAACATAGAGGTTTTTCAAGACAGAAAAGAATAGGAAGGTCAGGAGAGGAATTTTTATAGTTTTCAGCACAGGCGCCGCTCGCACAAAAATCTCGGGGCTCTCGGTTAAAGTAGTGGCGATAAAATTCCAGATCACAAAGCCGATGCTTAGGTAGGGGAAAAGCTGGGCAAGAGGCGTGTGAAACATGCGCGCCCAAATTAAGCCCATGCCAAAAAGCCCAATCCCTGTTCCAAGCGTGATCCACCAGGGCCCAAGGGAAGTGCGTCTGTACTTGGACACAACGTCTTGGTGAGCCATAAATATCCAGACAGGATAAATAGAAATCGCTTCCTTAATAGCTGTTAAAAAAAGTCTCATAGATTTTTATATAGCAGTATTTGCGCTCGTAAGAAAGTGACCTGATATGGCCAACAACATAATAATAGACAAGGGCATCTCCAGTAAAGATGCCCTTGTCTTCAACACTAACCGGTTTAGACTGTAGTTAGATATTGTACGATAAGTAGATTGTATTTCTGGCGAAGGGCATTGACCTGCTGCTCTCCACTCTGAATTAAGGCTTCAATCCCCCTATTATAGGTGGCCTTGCTAATAGCCCCCTCCTTATACTGCGATTCCAGATTGTCGGAGATGCTATTCAGCTCAGCGGCGACAGGGGATAACTCTTCATAGTAAGCTCTGAAGTTTCGCTTCTCTTCTTCAACGTCGGCGCGGGGCCCCAACGCTTTGAGGTACGTGGAGAGCTGGATTGCATATTTTTTAGCCAAAATACGTGACAAAACCTCTTTAGTCTTGACCTCAATAAATCTGTCCGGTCCCCCAGCTTCTGCGATCCTCTTTTCGAGAGCTTTGCTAAAGCGTGCCAAAGGCAGAACAGAATTTCGCAGGTAGTCCTGAATTTTCATCTGCAGTTTTGCAAGGGAGAATGCGGAATTGTCTTGCAGCGTGAAAGAAAACTGGCGTCCAAAAAACACGGGGTCTGTAATTTCTGGTACCTTTATAAGCCCATACTTCTCCCGTAGCCTTTTGTAATCATCTGACAGCTCATCTTGCAAAGGCAAGATCTTGGAGTAATAAGTTTTTGGCGTTATTTTCCCTTCCAGATATTTCTTAAGTAAGGGCCTCTCCTGGCGAGTGTAACGCAAGGCTACAGGCTTTATCTTTTTGTAGAAGCTCATGAAATTCAAGCTAGACTGTGTTGTGTCAGCAGTTCTGTCCAGGGCATTTAGATAATGGGTCAATGCAGCTTGAGGCGCTTCCTTATACATTTGGGAAGCCACTTTTCGACTGATGGCATGTGTGAACTCTTTCATGCCCCCTTCATCGTAAATAACGCTCATCAAAGCCGGAACAGTAACGACCCGTTTTGGCAATTCAGCACGCAGGTAGGATTGTAGGGTTTCCTCCAGGAGATCTCTATCCATGGCCAAAGGGGGCGGAAAGTCTGAGGACATTACAAGATCATGGACTATCTGGTGAAGTTTTTCCTTTGCAGAAATGGGAGCCTTCATCAAGGGCTGAGAAAAGGAATGGCCTAGCCCTCCCATAAGTAGGAAAACCGTTAAAATGGACCTAGCTAAGAAAGATTGTTTCATAAGTATACCTCATTTTCTTAATTTGAACTCTTCGAGGGTAGTCCAAACGGGTCGCTCCGTCAAATGAAATCAGCGTGACGACAGGAAACCAGCATATGTATGATTGACATCCCGATGATGACATTCATCCAAGCGAACAGCCTTGATGAGATCATCCAACCGGGCGTCAGGGCTGAGACCCCAATAAGTTATGCTCAGCTCAGGGGCAGGTGAATTTTCCACGCGTCCCTCCTCTACATCGCGGAGATAGTGGGTGTAACTGATAATAGCCTCTTCTTCCAGGTAGGCTGTAAATCTGTGGGCCAAACGTGGGGAGCAAACGTAAAGCAAAGTGTAGAACAGCGTGAATCCGAACTGAGCAACGAAAATGAGTACGCGTTCAAAGCGTGTGGGGCGTGCCACATGAAGGAAGGACAAAAGGTGCATGCGTTCGTTTGAAGCTTCGTCCAACAAAGTCTGAATCCAGCCTTTGTCATCTTGGATATGCCGCAAGCATTTAAAATGCAGCAAGGCGCCTCCTACCATTCCAGGGATGGCGGCAACAGTCTCTATGACGACCGCACGGTGTCCATGCCTGCTGCCAAAAAAAAGGTCTACCCAGTAGCGCAGGAATTTGACAACATAGAAGACTGCTTTTTCTCCAATCCCTGTTGGTTTATGATGGTAAGAGAGAGAATGCAAAGCAATTTTCATCTGCGTCCGAAAAGGGTCTCTATATCTTTGATATTTAAGACAACATGGGTAGGCCGGCCATGATTGCATTGGCCTGAGAAAGGCGTCGTTTCTATCTGGCGCAGAAGGCTATTCATTTCAGGAAGGCTCATTCTCTTTCCAGCCCGTGTGCTGCCGTGGCAGGCCATGAGAGAGCAGATTTTGTGGATCTTCTTTCTCAGTCTTTCTGCTGGATCTGCGAAGTCTTGGTGGTCTTCGAGGCAGGCAATCAGTTCTTCTACCAACAGCTTGGCATTCACTTGACCTAGAAGCAGAGGTACCTCGCGCACGAGGACAGCTCCCTCGCCGAATTTTTCAATGACAAGTCCAAATTTTTCCAAAAGCTCCAGATTATCGAAAAGCCTTTCCTGGTCTAGGGGGGCCACCTTAACAGTTTCTGGAATCAGCAAGAGTTGACGGCTGATTGAGTTAGACTCAATTTCTTTTTTGAGATGTTCATAAGCGATGCGTTCATGAGCTGCATGCTGATCCACGATGACCAGCCCTGCCTCGGCCTGACTAAGAATATAAGTCTCATGGATTTGGGCGCATGCCATTCCCAAGGGAGGAAGTTCGTTTAAAAGAGGGGCACAAAGGACGGGGTTTGGACCGCTGAGAGGGCCAGGCTCCCTTGCCTCAAATTTGATGGAGGGGGCTTCAGGAACAAGACCCCAGGGCATCGTGGAAGAGAGGGACGGCCCCTGGCTCAAGGAAGAAGACGTCTCCCTGAAGGAAAATTGCGGTGGTAGAGCCTGGGGGGCAGCTTTCTTCAGCGCCAGCTGGCCCAGGTGGCTAGAGGTCTTTTGGGTATTGTGAAACAAAG
>CAYXFG010000010.1:12120-16975 GCA_964464225.1 uncultured Holosporaceae bacterium | reverse complement strand
GGCTGAACGCTATGGGGCCGAAGCTGTGCGTCATTACCTGCTGCGGGAGATGGCTCTGGGTTCTGACGGGGATTTTTCTGAAGAGAACCTCTTGGCTCGTACCAACTGCCACTTGTCCAATGAGTTGGGCAACCTGGCACAACGCACCCTCAGCTTTGTTTCTAAGAACGCCAACCAGGCTGTTCCGCACTTTTCTGGCAAGAGCCAGCCCCAAGACCTGGCCCTGCTGTTGGAGGCCCAGAAGGTCCTGGAGAAAAGCCGCCTATCTTTGAAGCAACAAGCTATTCATAAATACATCGAAGAGTGTTGGAAGATTATTGTGCTGGCTAACAAGTATATTGACGAAGAGGCCCCCTGGAAGATAAAAGCCTCTGACCCGGATCGCATGCGCCAGATTCTATATACCCTTCTGGAAACCCTAAGGTATGTGGGTATCTTGCTGCAACCGCTCCTCCCCCTTTCTGCGCCCAAGCTTCTGGATCAAATCGGCTGTCCCCAGGACCAGCGCTCTTTCCAGCATCTGTCCCCAACTCATGCCTTGGTCCCAGGCACACCTCTACCTGTGCCCTTTGCCTTATTTCCCCGCCTTGAGCCGAAAAAAGAAATATAAAGCCTATGTATATTGATAGCCACTGCCATCTTAATGATCCGCGCCTAGCTCACGACCCGGAAGGCCTGTTGAAACGCGCGCATGACGCGGGCGTGGAGGGCATGCTGACCGTGTGCACCTCCCTGGCTGAGCTTCCAGACCAAGTAGTGCTTTCTACCCGTTTCCCCACTGTTTGGCACAGCGTGGGCGTTCATCCCCATGAGGTTAAAACCGAGGGGACGCCCTCTCTTGAGGCCCTGGAGAAAGCCTGTCAGCACCCTCGGGCTGTGGCCCTGGGGGAGACGGGTCTAGATTATCATTACGAAAATTCTGATCGCCCCTCCCAACAAGAAAGCCTGTTGCGTCATATAGAGGTTTCTCAGACTTCAGGGCTGCCTCTTATCCTCCACTGCCGAGACGCTGAGGAGGACATGCTGGCTATTTTATCCCAACAAAGAAAGCTTCTAGGGGAAAGGCCTGGGGTGGTTCACTGTTTTACAGGAACGCCTGAGTTTGCAGAAAAATCTCTTGCCATGGGATTCTATATTTCCATCTCGGGTATTGTTACTTTCAAAAATAGCCACTCTCTCCAGCAGATCGTCCGAAACCTACCTCTGGAGCGCTTGCTGATCGAGACGGACGCTCCTTACCTGGCGCCGACCCCTCACCGTGGGCGGCCCAACGAGCCTGCTTTTATCAAACATACGGCGGAGTTTGTGGCCAATCTTAAAGGAATGACCCCAGAAGAACTGGGGGGCGTAACCCGCAGAAACTTTTTTGATCTTTTCCCCAAAGCAAAGGCTTCATGACAGAACTTCCCCACTCCTACATAAAAATCCTTGGATGCGGCCATTCCTATGGGGTGCCATGCCTGAGGGGCGTATGGGGGGAATGCGACCCTGAAGAGCCTCGAAATAGGCGTACCCGTTCTTCTATTTTTATCCAGACACCGGGGACAAAATTGCTGGTGGACACAGGTCCTGACCTGAGACACCAGTTCTTGAGGGAAGAAATCCACGACCTGGATGCCGTCTTTTACACGCATGATCATGCTGATCACGCCCATGGGCTGAATGAATTGGTGGCGCTCAGTCGGCACAAAAAAAAGCCCATACCAGCTTACGGATCCCCGGAGACCCTGGCCTCTTTGAAAAGGTCCTTTCCCTACGCCTTCGAGTCTTCCAACGCTCATTATGCCCCCTTCCTGACAGCTCACCCTCTTTTGCCAGGTGAGCCCGTCACTATAGGAGGCGTATGCATCACACCTTTCTCCCAGGATCATGGCTGGGCACGCACCCTGGGATTCCTGGTGGAAGGCAGAAGCCTGAAAAAAGTTGCTTACTCCACGGACGTTATCTCCTTCCCCGCTTGTTCTGAGCCTTATTTGAGAGGCCTGGACGTGTGGATCGTAGATTGCTTAAAACGGACCCCCCACCCCACCCACTCTCATCTGGAACAAACCATGGGTTGGGTAAGCGCGTTTGCACCGCGCCAAGCGGTCCTCACACACATGGATGCCAGCTTGGACTATCAAACTTTGTGTGCCTCCCTGCCTCACTCTGTAAGGCCGGCCTATGACGGGATGGTGATTCCTCTTGGCCTAGAAGCAACTCCTTAATTGACACCCTTGGGGTGGCTTGGTATAGTCAGCCCATAAAAATTAACGGAGAAAAACATGCAAAGATCTTTCTCGCAAGCCCTGAGGGCCTGGGCTTCTTTTATGCTCCTTCTGTGTTCCATAACTGAGGCTAGGTCAGCCCCTTCGGAGATAAATGCCCCCGCTTCTCCCCGCAAGCCCACGCCTCGTCTGAATTTTTTTGACCCCAATGATTCTACCCATGTGATGGTGACTCCGGCCCTGGCCTCTCCCACCGGAAAACCAGGGTATCGGGACGAGTACGTGATTTATCTCACCCTTAAAGCGCCCCTGCTATGCGATGCCCTTGACAAGGTAAGGGAAACCTTTAGGGAAAAGCCTACGACCCCCCACATCCCTCTGCTTCGCTTGAAGACCACGAAGGCTGAAGAATTGAGGCAGACGGTTGCTCAAGCGGCCCAGTCCATGTACCCCCTATCCGACGTAATTTTTGAAAAAGATCTTATGTTTCAAGGTGATGAAGCTTTCCTAAAGGTCGACCCCTCCCATGCCAGTTATGCGGCGCTCCAAAAATTCCAGGAAACAGCTTCAAACATGATTGACCCTCTGACAACGGGTCGGCTCTACCAGGTAACCAGTCAAGGGACAAAAGTTGACCTTGTCCTGGTATCGGAATACGGTCGGGATTTTCTGGTCCCCGGCAGCTATAGCCCTTCAGTGGTTGTGTCTTATGGTCTTTCGCTTAAGTCAGAGGTCTCAAAGCAGAAAGCAAAAAGCCTCCTTTCCTTTAGCCAGCTCCAGGTAAGTACCCCCTGCCTGGCCTTTGCCAGAGCCGACTCGTTGGGCAACATTATGGAATCCGTGGAAAAATTTGCCTTGACTGCTGATCCCGCCCAGGCCTCTCCTCCTTCCTCTTGTGCATAAGGCATCGTCGGGTTCTTATTCCCCAACCGTCAAGATCGCCTTCTCTTTGATCCAACAAAAAGGTTGGTCTGAATGGGAGATGTTGGATCTGCCGCCTCAAGAAGGCATAAAAGCCTGGCGGACAGACCTGCCGCCCCTGCGTCACAAAAAAGACATTTTTTTCCTGGCTGCTTCTGAGACTTTAACGTTGCTTGGGCCCAGCCTTGACCAGGGCCTGATCCCTGCCCGCCCTTGGCGAGACCGGGACTTTATTCTGGAAGTCTTCATGAATAAATTTACGGTCCTAAACCCACTTAGGGAAGGTTATAAAGTCCTTCGATCTAAGCTTTTTGAGACGCCGCCCCTGGCACCAGAAGGCTTTAGCCGCCCTTTCTTCGAAGCTGAATACCTGTACCACAGCCGCTTGGTTGCTTCTTTCCCTTCCCAGGAAGCCCCTCTTTTATCCCTTCTATTTCCCAAGGCCCTTTTCGGTCTTTACCTATGGGGATTTGAAAATTGGTTGCAGGATGAAAGCGATGGCTTTGAGAATACCTTGGTTTTTCTGGATAGGACTTTACAGAAGGCTGAACAGGTGCTGGAAAGAAAGTTTGGATAGCGCACCTCCACCCCTACCTGACTTTACATCCTATTCTGCCTTAAGCTATGGTAGATTTATCATGAAAAGATTCTATCACTGGCTTTTAGAAAAATCACGCCACCCCCATGCCTTCTGGTATCTGGGAGGCATCTCTTTCACTGAAAGCTTCATATCCTTTATACCGCCCGACCCCTTGCTGGGCCCCATGATTGTAGCCGAGCCAAAGCGTGCCTATGGGCTGGCCGCGTGGTCTACCTTTACCTCAGTCTTGGGTGGGTTTATCGGTTACGCCATAGGTTTTTTCCTTTTCAAAAAATTCGGTCTTCCCATCTTGGAAACTTACGGACTCACCGAAAAAATGTCAGCTTTCCAAGCCATGTTTCACAAGTGGGGGTTTTGGGCCATTCTTCTTAAGGCCTTCACGCCCATCCCCTTCAAGCTGGTTACCATTACATCAGGGGTTGTCCATTTCAACTTTTGGCTTTTCGCGGCTGCCTGTACCTTATCCCGCGGGCTGCGCTTTTTCCTAGAAGCCGTCCTTTTGAAACATTGTGGAAAAGCCCTGCACGACCTGATGGAACGCTACCTGATGGTTATCGCCTTGCTATTTCTGGGCCTTCTCGTTTTTGGCTTTTTTATTGTGAAATACATTGGCTAGAAACCTGCCGCCCGATCACCGGAAATATTGATAGACAATCTCCGCAATTTTTTTATGAATGCCCTTCACTTTTTGGAGCTCGGCTACATTGGCATCCGCAATAGCCTGCAAAGACCCAAAGTGGTTTAACAGATCTTTCTTGCGCCGGGCGCCAATCCCTTTGATATCGTCCAGACGAGAGGACTGCATGGTCTTTTGACGTTTTTGACGATGGGCGTTGATGGCAAAACGGTGCGCCTCGTCTCTCAGCCTTTGCAAATAGTGCATGAGGGGATCATGGGGCCCCAGGGTAAAAGGTGCATGTCCTTCCCTAAAGAAAGTTTCACGCCCTGCGTTGCGATCTACCCCCTTCGCCATGGCCACAAGGGGGATATGGTCCAGCGACGCCTCGCGCATGACCTCCAAACCTGCGGAAAGTTGGCCCTTACCGCCGTCCAGAATCACCAAGCTCGGCAGAGAGGCCGGATCTGCGTCTTTGAAACGCCGCCGCAACATCTCGCGCATCATAGC
>CAYXFG010000010.1:0-12110 GCA_964464225.1 uncultured Holosporaceae bacterium | reverse complement strand
CCCCCACTGGATGAGACAGAAGTGGGGCCCATTTTATATTTACGATAGGATTTTTTATCAAATCCCTCGGGGCCGGCCACGATCATCACACCATAGGCTTGCCGCCCCTGAAGATGGCTGTTATCGTAGACTTCAATGCGGTGGGGGCACGAGTTCAAACCCAGAAAATCCTTTAATTGCTCCAAAATTTTCCGGGCTTCCTTGGCTTCAGCCATTTTCATGGCCAAGGTTTCCTGTGCATTGTGAAGCACCTGCTTTATGAGATGGGCACGCGCCCCTCTCTTGGGACAGAGGATCTCTACCCTATGAGGATTTTGCCTACTTAAGATATTCTGAACAAGATCTCTTTCAGGCAATTCGTGGCTTAGAGTGATGGTTTCGGGGGCCTCATGAGACAGGTAGAACCATGTGACAAAGGCTTGAAGGATTTGTCCCTCTGAAGAGTCGGCTCCATCGGGGAAGTAAGACTTGTTGCCGTAATTGTGGCCTTGACGATAAAAAAATATTTGGACACAGGCTTTTCCCTCTATCTTAACCACCCCTATGGCATCCAGAGAAGCCTCTTGGGGATTTGTGCTCTGTGATTCTCCCTGGATAGCCGTCAGCGCTTGGATGCGATCCCGCAGAATAGCTGCTTTTTCATACAGCCTCTCCTCACTGGCCTGCCGCATCTGGGCTGCCAGCTCTTCTTGCAAGTTCTGAGTCTTGCCCGACAAAAAAGCCTTGGCCTGACGCACTTGCTCTTGGTATGATTCGACGGACACTAACCCTACGCAAGGGGCCGTGCAGCGCTTGATATGATACTGGAGGCAAGGCCTGTCTCGAGGGGAAAATTCAGAGTCGCTGCATGTCCTTAACTTAAAAGCACGGCAAAGAAAATCTATGGTTTCATAGACCGCGTGCCGTGAGGCGAAGGGCCCAAAGTACGTCCCCTTTTCTTTCCTTTCCCCTCGATGGATGCTAAGCCTGGGCGGTAATGCCCCCTCACTCATTAAAATAAAGGGAAAAGTCTTGTCGTCTTTAAAGAGGATGTTACACCGAGGCTGTAAGCTTTTGATAAGATTAGCCTCAAGCAACAAAGCTTCCGCCTCCGTGGCCGTGTGCGTAAACTCCATTTTATGGGTCATGCCAATCATGCGACGAATGCGCACGGTGTGGCGCTCTAGACTTGTGTAGCTGGTCACCCGCCTCTTCAGGTTTTTGGCCTTCCCCACATAAAGGAGATCGCCTTGCTCATTCAGCATGCGGTAGACGCCGGGGGTGTCGGGTAGAGACTTTACATACGTTCGAATGACCCCAGCGCCCCGGCAAGTAGGGGGTTTACGCTCTCGACTCATGGAAGCCAGCCCAGACTCTGCAGGTAAGAGAATACGTGATCATGGCCCAGGAGCGAGAGGTTATTCTGGGACAGAGGCGTTTGAAAAGGCTGCCGGGGGGCACACAACCCTTGGAGGGGGGCGTAGTGGTGGATGGGCACTTGGGCGGACCCCAAAAGTACGAGACCGCGCCCCCCCACCATGGGCGCGGCATGCAGAATCCCTGTATCGTTGCCCACGATGAAATCACAAAGGGAAATAAGGGCGAAAGCCGTCCACAGCTCCCGGGAGACGAAGTGCACATGGCCGGAGATTTCCCTGAGAGAAGATTCAATGAAAAGCCCTTCCTCTTGCTCGTTCTGGCCCCCAAGGATGAAAATACTACCCTGGGTCATAGTCAGCAAATCCTTCCCCAGCTGGATAAAGGAGGAAGCTGGCCATTTTTTTTCCTTCTCACTGGAACTGATCCCCAGGCCCATCCAGGGTCTAGGACAGGCGGAAAATTCTTGGGTCAACAAAGTTTTCAGAGGTTCTGGTACCTTAAGAGCCGGAACTGAAAGGTCCTTTTGGAAGGGTAGCCCATGATTCTCCACAAGATGCGTGGCCCGTAAAATGGGGTGCGCCTCCCTCTGGGAGCCAGACAGAGTCTGCGCTCGGCGGCTGAGCAAGAATCTTTGGAACTGGAAACCGGGCCCATACACCATGGGAATCCCCGCTAATCTGCAGGCCAGAGGGTATCTAAGGCTTCGACTATGCAAGATCCACGCTTCCTGAAATTTATGAGGCCTCAGCTCTTTTGCCAAACAGCGCAAGCCCCCAGCACCATCATGCTGTCCCTTTTTAAGATGCAGCCACAGGATTTCTTCAATGAAGGGATCCCCTTGGCACAAAATGTGAGCCTGGGACCGGGGCCGCGTCAAAAGACTTACGCGTCCTGCCGCACTGGAGCGGGCAATGGCATGGATGTGGCGGATAAACCACATATAATCCCCGATGCCTTGTTGAGGTTGGATGACAAGGGTTTTTGGAGGCTTCAACTGGGATCTCCTGCAGGAAAGCCATGGGTTTGCCGCAGCGCCTCTCCCAAAACCATGGCACAAGCCACAGCCAAATTCAAGGAGCGCTGATGGGGCTGCATGGGGATCATCACCCTGTGGCTCATGTGATTAAGGACGCCGTCTGGAAGCCCTGAAGATTCTCTGCCGCCCACCAGGACGTCATGTTTTTGAAAAGAGAAGTCCGTGTAGGTGGTAGGGGCGCGCACGTCCAAGGCCACCAGCCGGTTACCCTCAGAAAGGGTCTCCAAGAAGCTTTCCCAGTCTAAGTGCCGTGTGTAAACGGATTCTTCACTGTAGTCCATGGCAGCTCTCTTCAATTTTTTATCCTCGAAGAGAAACCCACAAGGCTCGATGATATCTATGGCGATACCCAGGCAGGCGGCGAGGCGCAGCAGAGTCCCCGTGTTCTGAGGGATTTCTGGCTGATAAAGGCAAAGGCGCATTATTCTGATTCGGAGCTTTTCAGATTCTTGTCCAAAAGAAAAGGGGCGGCTTTTTTCCAGTATTGGTAGCCTGTTATCAAAGAAAGAAAGGAGGCCACCCATAAAAGGCTCAAGCCTATGTCGTGAAACTCTTGGAAATGAGCCCGCATATCGTCGATGATGAGGCAAGACAAACTGACCATTTGCACACCTGTTTTCCACTTGGCCAAGACGCTGGCCGCCATGGGGTGACGCACGGAAGCCATATATTCTCTCAATCCAGAGATAAACAGCTCGCGGCTGAGAATGACCAAAGCTGGCAAAAGAGATATACCCTCAATGCGTCGGGTGCTGGCCAAAAGCACAAGCGTGGTGGAAATCAGAAGTTTGTCAGCAATAGGGTCAAGGACGCGCCCTAAAGGGGAAATGGTTTTTGTCTGTCGGGCCACCAGGCCATCGAAATAATCCGTGGCGCACGCAAAGATATAAAGACCGCCGGCCAGCCAGTTAGACCAAACCTGAGGTATGCAAAATAAAATGGCGAACGGCACTATAAGAAGGATACGGCCCAAAGTCAGAATGTTTGCGTACGTCATAATGCTTTTGTATCACAGTTTTTCAGCCAAACAAATTGGAGAGAGGGAGGCTGGGGCCAGGGGCCGAGAACAGGCGGGTTCCCCTCTACAGCCGGCTCTCCCCAGGATGCCCAGCTGAGAGCTTGTCACGGATGGCAGGGAACAACCCTGCAACCCCTTTTATTTCTAGAACTGCTCTCAAAAAGAGGAAGGCCTCACACAGGCAGTCCCACTGCTTTTTTCAAAGCCCTAAGCGTAGGCGCGGAAGCCAGGTGGGCTTTCTCTGCAGATTTTTCTAAATAACGCTCAAGAGCGCCTTTATCCTCCATAAAAGTCCGGTAGCTTTTCTGAAAAGGCCCCAGTGCCTCTATGATCAAATCCGACAAGGCATTTTTGAAAACAGAAAGGTTCTTGCTACCAAAATCTTCAAAAATAGCCTGCGCCGTCAGCCCTGAAAGCTCCTGATAGATGCGGAATAAATTTCTGACCTCAGGCCTGCCCTGTAAGGCCTCGGAAGAATTGGGAAAGGGGAAAGCATCCGTCTTAGCTTTCCTGATTTTGGTCTGGATGCTTTCGGGAGAGTCCAGAAGATTGATGCGCGATGCATCAGCGGGGTCAGACTTGCTCATCTTCTGCTCTCCATCCCGCAGGCTCATCACCCGGGTGGCCACCCCCAAAGTTTGAACTTCTGGCACGGTGAATAAGCTGACTTCGTAGGTTCTATTCAGAAGTTGAGCCAGATCCCGCGTAAACTCCAGGTGCTGTTTTTGATCCTCGCCCACGGGCACGTGAGTGGCCTGATAAGACAGAATGTCAGCGGCCATCAGAATGGGATAGGCGTAAAGGCCTGCCTTCTCTTTATCGGAATTCTTTCCCACCTTGTCCTTGAACTGGGTCATGCGGTTAAGCCATCCAAGCGGGGTGTGACACGCAAGAATCCACATGACCTCCGTGTGCACCGGGACCATGCTTTGGATAAAAATCACACTCTTTTCGGGATTTATGCCCGCCGCCATATAAGCTGCCGCCGTGGATAGGCTGTGCTGGCGCAGGGCTTGGGGATCTTGGGCAACGGTAAGAGCATGCAAGTCCACCACGCAAAAGAAAGATTCAAAGTCCTCCTGAAGGGTTACCCAATGCCTAAGAGCCCCCAAATAGTTGCCTAAGTGTAGAGAATTGGTGGGCTGGATTCCAGAAAAGATACGTTTATGCATGAATTTGCGCCAAGGTTGAAATGCGGTTGGTTTCTCTGATTTCCTCTAAGGTTACTCCTTTTAGAAGGAACAAAACCGCCCCGTAGAAAGCAGCCCCCCCCAAGATCAGTGCGACCAGCGACACACTTTGTCTCAAGACATCATCACCGGCCAGCCCAAAAATCTGAGGCGCTAAAGTGTAAAGGGCCGCCCCCAGAAATGTGCAGGAGGCCACAACACTCAAAAGAGCCAGGCCCAGCCTCCTATCCGGCTTTAGAGCTTCATCCAGGAACAATCGCCTACCCAGAAGCGTTACATGGAAGAGCGAAGAAAAGATACCAGCCGCTGCAATTCCATAGTAAGAGAAGTAAGAAAATAGAAGCAGCGTGAGGCCCAGATTCAAAGCGATGGAGAGGCTTGCGAAAACCATGGGCAGACGCGTGTTCCCTCGTGCAAAAAAAGCCATGTTAAAGATTTTTATAAGAACGTTTAAGGGAAGAGCCAGACTATAAATACCCAAGACCTTGGAAACCTCGGTGGCCATAAAATCTGTAAATCGACCGTGTTTGAAGAGAATGCCCACGATGGGCAAAGATAAGATGCACAAGGCTGAGGCTGCAGGCAAGGTAACAGCCAAGCCAAATTGGATCGCCCGATTCTGAAGATACAGAACTTCAGCGGGGGGCTGATGCAGCACCTGGCGGCTCACCAAGGGCAAAAGAACGGTCCCAATGGCAATGCCTATGACGCTGAGGGGAAACTGATTGACGCGATCAGCAAAGGCCAAATAAGAGACGGCCAGGGGCACAAAGCTGGCAATACTGGTGGACACCAGAAGGTTGATTTGATAGACCCCAGCGCTGGCCAATCCCGGCAGGATTTTCCTCAGAAGTTGGTGCATCTCCGGCGTAAGCACGGGGCGCACAAGGGTGATCTTGACACCTTGGAGATAACACGCCCCCCACAGCCATAAAAGTTGAACCACACCCGCAGCGGTAGCAGCAGCGCACAGGCTAAAACCTGCGTTTGAGAGATGGGAGGACGCAAGCGACAGTCCCAGGATACAAAATAGATTTAGGAAAATGGGCGCAGCCCCGGCTGCAGAAAATCTTCCCAGGGAATTGAGAACCCCCATGCACACTGCTGCCAAAGCTATAAAGAAAAGATAGGGAAATAACACCCGCCCGAAAGAGACCGTGAGGTTAAATTTTTCTGGGTCCTCCTTGAACCCCGGGGCAAGCACTGCCATGACCTGGGGCATAAAAATTTCGAAGATCACGCATACTCCTAAGAGGATGAGAGCCAGGGCAGAAAATACATTGCGCGTCAGTAGGGTGCTGTGATGGGCGCCATGATGGTGGCGAACCCGGGTGAACAAAGGAATAAAAGCGGAATTAAGAGCCCCTTCCGCAAACAGGCTGCGAAACAAATTGGGCAACCTGAAGGCTTGGAAAAAGATATCGGACACCCCGGAATCTCCAAACGTAGAGGCGATGAGGAGATCCCGTCCATAGCCCAGGACGCGGCTTATGAAAGTGAGAGAGCTAACCGCCGCGAAAGAACGGAATAGGGCCACAGCTAGGGTCGCGTCGGGATGACGGCCTTGGGCGGATCTTTTCTCATGCGCTCGAGAAGGCCGGCGACGCCGCCTTGGTTTTGAATAATGGATCCATACTCAGATCTTTGGGTGAGGGCCATGCTAACTCCCTCCACCACCACATCGTAGATCATAAAGCTGCCGTCCGGTTTCCTATATACCTGCCACTCGATGGAAACCTTGGTGCCATTGGGGCGCAGGATTTCACTGACCACCACCAAGGTAATCTGCCCTGTCTTGGGCTTTCCCGTGGATCTAGAGCTTAAAACCTTGAATTTCTCGTGGTTATATTCTCCAAAACGGGCAGCATAGGTACGCACAATCGTATCCTTGAAAAGTTTTAAATACTCGTCCATGCGGGCAGCCATGGCTTTCCGATGACGGCCTAAGACGAATTTTCCAATGCGCTCGTAATCGAAAGCCTCCTTAAAAAGCTTTTCGAAATTCGCGCGCCTCTCTTTTTCCGATAAATTCTTCCCCGTAAGTTCCGCGATTCCGCGGTCCCCCAAATCCTGAATAAAAGCCTGCCCCTTCTGCAGGGCTCCCTCTTCAGCGCATGATTTTTCCTTTTTGGCTGTAGAAGCGTTTAGGGAGCCTTTGCTCCCTGCCTTCAGGGTTTCCGTGGAAGAAGGAACCGCCTGAACGAGGGAAACACCAAAGAGCAAAGTCGTAAGTGCCATAAGCGACAGCGCCTTCTTTTTATTCACTTTTCTCGCCCGTCTCATCTTTTTCCTCATCTGTTTCATCATCAAACATAAATTCCTCAAGGGAGGGGCTGGTGTACACCACTTTTCCATCCACATGATCCGCGTCCATATACTGCTTATAGAAGCTACGCATTGCCGCATAAAAGTCAATAGAGGTGTCGCGGAAATTCTGGATATCTTGCAAGATGTCCGATCGCGCCACCAAGTAGCGTACGCCCGTGCGCAGGTAAATGAGATTGTTGCGGTCGTTCCTACGCATGTAATAGTTGTAGGGGTCGGTGTAATAATCCACCGCCAGACCCAGAATGAATCTAGGATTGGAAGGCCCGAGAATAGGAAGGACGATGTACGGGCCTTGGGGAACGCCCCAGTGTTTAAGGGTCGTATTAAAGTTCTCTCGATGAGGCTCCAGGCCCATGGACTTGGCCACATCAAAGACACCGAAAACCCCGAAGACAGAATTGAGCATAAAACGAGAAAAGCTAGAGAGGGCTTGGTCGCCCTTGTTCTGCAGGCAATCATTCAGAAAGGTGACGGGCTCCGAAAGATTCTGCAGGAAACGGCTGATGGCATACTGGATTTGATCAGGCACCCCCTTCTGGTACATGGTAACTAAGGGGTCGATCAATACGCCGTCAACAATCTCATTAAAGTAAAAGATTTTGCGGTTAAGGGGCTCTAGGGGGTCATCATCTAAAGAGTCGGAGGCTTCATTTCTATGGGGCCGGCTCTCCTCTGGCTTGCTCTCTTGCCCCGGACTTTCATGGGGCGAGGAAGCCGAAGGCCTTTCTGCCTGAGAGCCTTCTCGCAGGTCGTGGACGTCCTCCTTTGGCAAAATTTCTTTTGCAAAAGCCGATAAAGACGACACAAGGATCAGGGCCCCTGCTGCATAGATTCTCAGAATTGATGCCATATTTACTCAGCTCAGTTTACCCCAAGTTGTCACTTTATGTAAAGATAGAGCCGCCCTTCATCAGCGGGCACGCCTCCCAGAGGGTGCACCCTCTTCATGGTAGCCTGTTGAGGGGCTCTCACGAAAGAGCTGCTCAAGCCTCGAGTTTGCCATAAAGCAAATCCAAGGTTTGATCAGCATTCATATCTTGATTGTACCAGTTTTGCACCAGCAGGAGTATGCCGTCGTTTTCTTGCTCCTTCAACAAATGGCCCAGGACTTCGCTTGAGGGGAGACCTCGCATTTCGCGCCTGAGGGTTCGTGCCCGGTCTATCAACGATACCTTGTTATAAAATTCAAGCTCCCTTAATAGCAAAGAGTCATATCCAGGCTTGACTTCGGGGCCAAACGCCTCAATAATTTTCAAATGAATATGGTTCTCAAGGGCTGACGTATAATCCTCCACCCCTCCTCAAGGCGGCGAGCGCGAGGCGCGTCTCCGCCTCTTTTTGCGCCATCTCTTGGAAATTAGGGGATTTGTAGCTCACCATAGACAAAGTAGAACGGGGGTCAAGCCCACGACAATTCTGAATAAATTTCGCCGCCTGCTCTGTGGTCTCCAGCCCTATGGCGTAAACAGATGAGGAAATGCCCCATAAAATTGCCATTATCCAAAGTCTTATTACCGTTTTTTTCATAATATACTTAGTCCCAGGCTGGTGTGAAGTGGGTTAACAATAAAGGGCTCTGGCTCGGATTACAAGGTTTTTATGAGGAACTCATAGGGGGTTAATTCTTTAGGCTTACTTGACTATTTTGGATTGTCCAACGCCTTGCCTCTGTCGTTGGGGTGCACCCGTGTACTATCTGTCCCCTGGTTCCTCCTTTGGCTTATATGGGATAAAATTCAGGAAAGGGAAAATACCTTTCTTTTTCCACTTTTTATTTTGAAGGTCAAAGGTAAGTTGGAGGGATGTGGAAAGTCATGGCTATGTTCTTATTTTCTTCTTATGCCAAGGCCTGCCTATGGGGCCCCCTCGGCGTGCACAAGGAGCCTGTTGTTGGGGAGTCAAACCCCTCTTCATGGCCATGCGAGGCACCAGTGACGTTTAGGTGGTTCTTTCGTGCTGCTTAAAGTTTTTCCTTTAAAAAAATCTGTTTTAACCTCGGGTAATAAAATCCAGGAAAGAAAAACTAAACACGCACGGATGTATGAATTCTATTTCTGAATTAGAGCAATTGTTTTTAAATTCTAGATCCATCCTTCTTAGATTTGCTTTTTTTAAATAATTAGGGAGTAAAATAGAGTAATACGCGCGCTCTTTCAAGCTTCATTTTTTTCACGGGCTATACGTGGTCCTGTGCCGTTCCCAGGCCGGTGAGGTCGTAAACGCGCCGTCGTACCGCTGGCCCCCTCTACGAGAAGAAGGTGGACAGAGCTGGGCATACCCGCCTAGCAGAGCGAGGCCTAAAAGCGCAAGAGGTATGAAAGGGAGTCTCCCTATTTATCTCAAAAAATTGTAGGGTTAAA
This sequence comes from uncultured Holosporaceae bacterium, assembly GCA_964464225.1. Classification (GTDB taxonomy): domain Bacteria; phylum Pseudomonadota; class Alphaproteobacteria; order UBA7879; family UBA5542; genus CAYXFG01. The sequence goes on along the minus strand of CAYXFG010000010.1, from coordinate 2,819 downwards.
CTGCATTAAACCAAGCTTTTTAGAAATTTCCTTATTGAGAAATTCTAAGGCTGTGTCGCTCAAATGGTAGGTCTCTATATCGTGAGCGGTTAGCCTTGCGCGCTCCAGCAGTCCTTGCTCGTTTTTTGTCTCCCATTCTAAGAAGCGGTCTAGGTTCACGGCTCCATAGTCCAATAACAGTCTAGCCACGCCCAGCTCGCCCCCCTCCAAAGCGAGCCCCAGCGCATTCTGTCCTAGCAGATCCTCGCCGGGCGTGGTGATCAGGTCCACGGGCGGCGCATTATCGTGTAATAGAAAAAGTCTCAAAACATCCAAGCGTGGTCGAAGACTCGTACAAACATGATGAAGGGGGCCATTCCATAAATATCGCAAAGCGAATGGTCAGCTTTATTGTCTAAAAGCAGGTTCAGCAGAGACACATCCGCATGGGCTTGAACGGCTATGCTAAGGGGTGTTTCAAGGCGCCTATTTTGGGCGTTGATATTGGCTCCATTCTTTAATAAAAGATCTAGGATGATTGGGCCTTGAGTGGGCGATTCAACCAGAGCCTTCATGGCGGCTGTTAACAAAGTTTCTCTTTCCAAAACTTCCTCTTGCAGGTCGTCTCCCAGGGTCTTTTTCATAAAAACAACCTTGGCTGAATCAGGATAGGTCTTTAGCATCCCGTTTAGCGGCCCAAGATCATCCTGCTGCGCACCTCTCAAAAATTTCCGAAAAGCTTTAGCTTGAGCCTTGCTTGTTGGCCCCATGGGCTCTGTCTCCCACCAGACGTCGCCTGGGCCACAATCTCTTCGCCTCCAGGACCATAAACATCCTGGACCTCTACGGGTCGCTTCTCCAGGAAAACCAGCTTTGCCAGATCCGCATGCTCATTTAAAATCTCTTTCATACTCTCAGAATCATTGACTTTTAGCGCCCCCACAAAAAGCATGAAGGCCCGAGGCTTAAAAAATTCACCCGGGTTTCCTTCGACTTCCCACCAAGAATCGAAAGGCGCGCCTTGGGAAAGCGATGCCAATAAAACGCAAACCATACCAATATTTTCATTTTCTTAATCCCTTGAGATTCATAGCTATACTATCGGACGCCCCCGGTTTTACTAGGGACATGAGATTTATATAGTAATCATCAACAAGAAATTCAAGCGTGCATTAAAAAAAGAGACGAAGACCCGCTCAAATAAAAGGACTGCAAACAGAGACGAGCCTCTTTAGGGGCCCCATGGGGAAAATCTTTAAGGCGAGGTGCTGTCTGGGGAAGTTTCCAGCCACATCTCCACCAAGGGAATACAAGGCTGCAGGGGCAGGCCTGTCTCTCCTCCGGTCTGGGCTAGATCAGCTCGGCCACCCCCCGGGGGTAAGCTCAGGGATTCGGCCAAAAGTTTTAAAATGGCTCGTGCATCATAGCGTTTGCACAAATCCTGCGTGACGCCCACCGCCACAGTCACTTTTGCCCGCTCGCGCCCTTCCAGAATCACTATTCCAGAGCCGATCTGTTTTTTATAGGTGTCTAGGACTGACTTAATATCTTTGATGCTCTCCACAGTTTTTACTGCCAAGGCAATACCTTTTATAATTTTGATTGGAACCTCCCCTCCCCCAGCCACAGCCGCCGCAGGGCCGGAACCCCTGGAAGAGGGCGTGGTCTTTTGAAGGAGCGTCTCTAGACGGCTTAACAAAAGCTTGGGAGAAGTTTTCAGACGTTGAGCCAGGGCATTGATCATGCAATCAGCGTTGTGAACGGCCGCTTGAGCTTCTTCTCCAGTGACAGCCTCGATCCGGCGGACACCGGAGGACACGCTGGATTCAGAGAGAATTTTGAAAAACCCAATTTCCCCTGTGCGCTCCACGTGAGTTCCGCCACATAACTCCTGGGAAAACCACGTTCCATGGTCTTGGGGTCCCAAAGAGACCACCCTCACCACCTCCCCGTATTTTTCTCCAAACAAGCCCTGGGCCCCTTTGGAAAAGGCTTGCTGGGGAGACATCAGTGCCGTCTCCACCCCACGATTTTCACGAATAACCGCGTTCACTTGGTCTTCCACCTGATGCAATGTCTCCATGGGCACAGCCACAGGACTGGTAAAGTCGAATCTTAATCTATCTTCCTCCACCAAGGAACCTCTTTGAACCACAGAGGGCCCCAGGGTTTTCTGAAGGGCTGCTTGCAAAAGATGGGTGGCCGAATGGTTAGCCCGAAGTTTCTGGCGTCGGCGGGCTTCTACCTTTAGACTTACACGATCTTGCAGTTTTAGGCTTCCCTCCTCCACATAAACCTCATGTACTATAAGGTCTTTAGCCATCTTGAAGGTATTAAGCACTTGCCCCCGGGCGTGCGCACTGGAAAACGTGCCCCTGTCCCCGCCTTGCCCCCCAGATTCCCCATAAAAGGGCGAGCCTTCCGTTACCATAAAGGCTGTGCCGCCTGGAGAAATCTCACTTTCCTCTTGGCCATTCTGGACCAAAGCTATTACCGTGCCCTCGGCCTGCAGGGTTGCGTAGCCCAGGAACTGGGTGGGCCCCTTTTCGTCCCTAATCCTAAGCCATAACGCCTCTTGCAAAGACTGACCGGATCCCGACCAAGACTGTCGCGCTTTTTGCTTTTGTAGCTTCATGGCTTCTTCAAAGCCTGTCTTGTCTACTTTGCTGTTTCTTTCTTTTAAAATGTCTTCGGTCAGATCCAGGGGAAATCCATAGGTATCATAAAGCTTGAAGGCGCTTTGGCCTGGAAAATCTTGGCCCGGCTTTAAAGGCTTAATTTCTTCTTCCAGGACCTTCATGCCTCTGGCCAGCATTTCGGAGAACTTTTCCTCCTCCGAT
>CAYXFG010000009.1:2250-17334 GCA_964464225.1 uncultured Holosporaceae bacterium | reverse complement strand
TGACCGTGTCACAAAATCCATGGAAGCAGCCATGGGAGAGAACAATCGCCGCCGATTGCTGCAGGAAACCTACAATACCCGTCATGGGATCACCCCCGAAAGTGTGAAAAAGAACATCAGTAACATTCTAGCAAGCGTCTATGAAAAAGATCATCTCACCGTTGAACTGCAAGCCCCGCCCACCTTGACGGGCAAAAAGCTTGCCCAACATATAAGGTCCAGAGAGAAAGCCATGCTGAAGGCCGCCTCCGACCTCAATTTTGAAGAAGCCGCCTCCATAAGGGACGAAATCAGACGTCTTCGGGAAACGGACTTGGAGATCAAACGCAACCCTTAATCTAAAAAAAATAAGGGAAAATAGCCCTGCTCAGCCTCGGACACCTTGAATTCTTTTTCAATTGGTTTAACATTTACCCATGTATTTTTCAGTAAAAAAAGTTTTTGATGCCCTTATTTATTTAAATGACCAACTGTTGTGGGGCTATGTAGGTCTGCCGCTGATTTTTGGGAGCATCGTTTACCTTTCCTTCAAGTCCCGGTTCCTTCAGCTAACCAAGCTTCCCAGCATTTTCCGATACTTCTTAAGCTGTCGAAAAGACAAAAACACATGCGAACTTGGTACTTCACCCATACGCGTTTTCTATGCCATGCTGGGGGGCTCCATAGGAATTGGAAACCTAGCCAGTGTGGGGACTGCTGTTCAGGTGGGTGGGCCAGGCGCCCTTTTCTGGGTGTGTGCTGTCTCTTTTATGGGAAGCGTAATAAAGTATAGCGAAGTTTATCTGGGGTTGAAATTCCGTGTAAAAAATGCGCGTAACGCTTACGATGGGGGCCCCATGTACTATCTCCAGCATGCCTTCCCACAATTCAGGAGATGGCTTCCCAAGCTGGTGTGTATCCTACTCTGCCTCTATGGCGTAGATATCTACATCTTTACAGTTATTAAATCCTCTTTTTCCAACAACTTTAATCTACCCACCGGTGTGTGCACCGTGGGGCTGCTTGGACTTCTGGTGTTGGGCTTCCTGGGAGGCGTTAACCGTATAGGTCGAATCGGCCAATTGCTTTTACCTCCCTTCCTTTTAATCTATACTAGCATGGGCGTTTGGGTGTGCTTCCAAAATGGATCCCTCTTCCCCCAGGTCCTTAAATCCATCTTTTCTTCAGCTTTCACAGGGCATGCAGCCTTAGGGGGATTTGCTGGCAGCTCCGTGCTCTTGACAATTTCAAAGGGTTTTTCCACATCGGCCTACACCAGCGACTTTGGGGTGGGGTATGCCTCTGTCATCCAGTCAGAAACTGCAGCCAGTGACTGTCGCAAAGAAGCTAGCCTCAGCGTGCTGGGTATTTTTATCAATACATTTATCGTATGCCTTTGTAGCATGCTCCTGGTTCTTATCACCGGGGTCTGGGCATCGTCGCCGGTAGAAGATGGGGGCATGCTGGTCCAAAAGGCCCTTTCCAACAGTTTTAGTAATATGAGGCTTTTTATGCCGTTCTTCTTATTGATACTGGGGTACACATGCCTTCTCTGTTCTTTCATGTGCGGGGTCAAATGCGCAAGATTTATTTCCCCCTCCAAAGGTGCCCTCATTTATTATGCCTATGCTTTGTGTATGTTCATCATGTTCTCCTATTTTGACACCTACTATGCCCTTATCATCATGACGCTGGTAGGGGGAACGTTGACCGTCATCAATGTATTGGGCATCCTAAAGCTGCGCAACGAGATAGACTACGACATATGACCTCGTCGTCACCCATCCATTGTTTGGCACGAGCCGTCGTCTTAGAAGACGCCCATCTTCTGGTCTGTTATAACGCAAAAAGACCCGGATATTTCTATTTGCCAGGCGGCCACATTGAAGAAAAAGAAAGCGCAGAAGAGGCCTTAAAGAGAGAGATTCTCGAAGAGACAGGCCATGCCCTGGTGCCAGGGGCCTTCCTCGGGGTCATAGAAAATATATTCGATGCCCCCAACGGCTGTCACTGCCATGAATATAACTTTTTCTTCGGAGGCCACCTAAAAGCTTCCCCCTATCCCGACGCCCCCCTATCCCTGGAACCTGGATCTGTAGGATTTAAATGGCTCTCGCTTGAGGCCTTAGAGCAGACGATTCTGTTTCCGACGCCTCTGAAAGCTAAGATTTTTTCCTGGGAGCAAGGTGGAGATTTCGGCTCTTTCTCCAGCATCATCCCCAAGCCCGCTGGTTAAAAGGGCGTGTGAGCAGCTTTAGAATGGGCTGCCTCAAAAATACGCAGAATGAGCACCTCTTGGGATTGCGCCGACGCCCCAGCCTGCTATAATGATTCTTAATAATTGAAAAATTGAGGAGGTTTCTTAGAATGGCTTTACGCGCAATCGTCTTTTTCCTGGGATTCGGTATTCTGTTCTCAGAGCCCACCTGTGCTTTCGTCAATCGCTTCAATTCCTCAAAGGTACGGGTGGACATTATGCAGGGAGGGCCCCAGGAAATAGGGGCTTCAACAAGCTGCAAGCCTCAACTATGGGGTGGAAGCACGTTTAGAAGCTGTTTGTGCTGCCTTATTAAAAGCTCGATCCGACCCCAGGGCCTGCGCCCTACCGGTGCCGAGATCCCCAGGTGTCAAGCTAAGGGCCAATGCTCCCGTCAAGATTTAACTCAGATCGCCGGGGGTCAGACAGATTATAAGGATATAGTGAACACCGTCATCAAAGATTATACTCTCATCAAAGACTATACATCGTCCCAGCCGACAGATCTTCAACCACAGGCTCCCTCCTATACGAGAAGCTGGCTGCGGCCCGGTGAAGCCACCGTCACCATCAATCAAAAGACCATACGGCTTACCCGCTCCACCTCCTGTCGACCCGAGAAATGGGGAGGGAACTTGGAGGCGGGTTGCGCCTGCTGCATCACCAAATATTCTCTCACGAAAAGAGGGCTAGACCCCGATCTTGCTGATGGCGCCTATCAGAAATGCCTCAACACGGGGCGCTGTTATGCCCATGTGCTTCCCGCCCTTGTAGAAGCCTATGGACTTAAGAACCCCAGGATCGGCCTCTCCATTCCCACCCAGCTGGTTAACAAGATCTCTCTTCCAATAAAGGTGAAAAACTAATGTCCGCTTTGTTTCATCTCAGGCTAAACTCCCTTTGTCTTGCTGTCTTTTTTACCGTAAGCTGGTTGTGCCCTCAGGGCTTGCAAGCTTGGTCTCCCAGGCCAGGTAAGACCATCGTTGAAATAGGGGGACAGTCTCGTATTTTGACAAAGGGCACAAGCTGCAAACCCAGCAATTGGAAGTGGAACCCAGGCAGTGCCCACCTGGACAGCTGTCGTTGTTGCCTCATAAAATCTGCCTTAAACGGGCAGGATAGTTTTAATCTCAAGGGAAACCACGTGGGTTACTGCCTAGAGAAAGGTCAATGCACGCCTAGGAGCCTAAAGATGCTACGAGACTATTCTGTTTTTCTGGCCTCAGCGAACGATCAGGGCCAAAGCCTGCGGGGTAACTCTCTCGACAACAAGAAGCTTGTAGAAGACGTTATCGAACAGTGTCTGGTTTCCAAAAGCCTGGAGCAGCCCAGGCTGGCCGAGACCCCCCTCCTTAGGCAAGAACCTCCCAAACGTCTGACCCCAGACCTTATTCTGGACATACTTGAGAGGCATTACCCCATTGCCCGCCCCCGCTATAGTGTACAAGAACTGGGGGCTGGAGGCGCAGCCACAGACCAGCTTTACGGTGTATTCGAGAACGTAGGCGGCAAAGAGCATATGCGCTATGTAGTGAAAGGCTATAAAAAATACAGCGAAATTCAGAACCTTAAGGAAATTGACAACAGCTTCTTGAAGAATTACTCCATCCAGGACGCCCGTAGGGACAAAGATTTCCCAGCCCTGGTCATGGATGTGAAAAACTTTAAGTACAAGGACAAAAAGGGCCATGTGCATTACATAGGGTGCATGATCGCCGCCCCCGGCACCCCCTTGTTTAAAATGATTAAATCTTTTGACAACCCCGATGTCTCTGAGGAAAAGCGCCCCCCCGTTAAGACTCTTCAGCAGGTCTTTTTCCGCCTGGGATACCAGCTGGGCCGTCTTCATTCTTCCGCCATGACCCAAGACCCTCAGGGTAGGCTTTCGGGATATTCACACGCCGTACACGGCGACCTTCATACGAATAACATTTTCTTCGACCAAGCTCAGAACTCGTCCACCTTGATCGATATTGAAACCATGGCTTTTGCTCTTCGGAAACCCCTCCATGTGGCCCAGGATTTGCGTCGCCTTTATATCTATCCCACCCTCTCACCTCTTAAAGCGCATTACGCCCTCACCCATATAAATGAGCAGAACTGGCATAATCTTTTCTTCAGTGCCTTTTTAGAAGGGTATGTTACCGCTTACGTTTACGTAGATTCTGTCTTGCAACCTGCGCGCCTCGAGGCTGTCATGAAAATCTTAAGAGACTCTTACTTGAGACCTTTCAGCACCCGTCAAGATCTGTCCTCTATCCTGTTCCGCGCTAACCCCTACCGGTACTATAAAAGGCAAGAACAGTATTTACGTCCCCTCATTAATGAGCTAGAACAAAGGTTTGCAACCCAAAAGGATAGCTTCTATGCAGGTACTGAAACTCCTGGAAAGGGCCCCAGGCCTCTCTCTGAGACGGCTGACCCACGGTGATCTGCAGGACAGTACAGGCGGTGGCTTCTCAGCGTGGCTAGAAAAATCTTCCTAGGCGCCCTTATGTCTCAGTTTTTGGGTCTTGCTTTTTTCTCTTCCCTCCTGATGGTTGCCTTATGTCACGCCCAGGAGAGCGGCCCCCATGCGCTGACCTTCGGGGATCCCCGTGCCCCTTCCGTTCTTATAGAATATTCTTCCCCAACCTGCCGCATCTGCAGCTTTTTCATCAAAGATATCTACCCCTCTTTGAACAAAGATTATCTGAAATCAGGCAAAATACAGTTGAAGGTCATCACCTTGCCCTATAACCAGGTGGACCTGGGGGTTTCCCTTTTGATACATGGGTGCCCAGATCCCAATCGTCTCTACCTGTATCTGTTGGAAAACCAAGAGGCATGGCTTCACCACAAAAACCCAGTTCTCGCAGCCAGAAAGCTGACCCAACAGCTTTTTGGACTTTCAAACAGACAAGCGGGCGCACTTTTGAAGAATGAACGGCTGTTGAATGCTCTGGTCGCCCAGCGGGTGGAGTGCGATAAAGACAAAGCCTGTAAGGTGAAAGGGCTTCCCACCTTCAAGATTGGAAAACTCACCATCGATGGCCTTTTCCCTTGGAAAAAGTTCAAGCACCTTTTGGAAAAAGGCATCTCTCAAAGCCTGAATCCTTCCGGGTCAGCCCTCCCGTCAGAACAAGGCGAGCTTCATGGCTAATTCCCGCAAGCCTCTTTCTCCTGGCCCCGAGGCACCTCCCCCGGCGTTCTCTTCTGTGGCCTGGAGCACCAGCGTTGATATGCTAGCCTCTATCATCGTGGGCAGTGGTCTAGGTTGGTGTCTCGACTCTTGGCTGGGCTGCAAGCCCTGGGGACTCATCGGTGGATTTATCTTGGGAAGCGCGTCGGGTCTTTGGACAACCTACAAAAAGCTGTGCCGGATGGGATGTGGCCTTGGCACAAAGAATCATGTAGAATCTCCTAAATAGACATATGGATTTGGAGAAATGGAAAGTCCTTTACACCAGTTTGAGATCTACACCCTTGTCCCTTTACGCCTAGCAGGCATCGATATCTCGCTCACGAACTCTGCCCTTTACATGTTGGGAGCCGCCTTCCTCAGCCTGGGATTCTTTTGGGCAGCTACCCACAAGGCAAGACTGATTCCGTCTTCTCTACAGTCCTTGGCCGAGCTAACCTATGAAGTGGCTGGGAATATGGTGGAGGAAAATGTTGGGCCCAAGGGACGGCCCTTTATCCCTTTTGTTCTTTCTGTTTTTATGTTCATCTTGCTTGGAAACCTACTGGGCATGTTGCCCTATGGTTTCACATTCACTAGCCAGATTATATTAACTCTCGGGATGGCCGTTCTGATTTTTTCTCTCATCATAGCCACAGGCCTCTTTCTGCACGGATGGCGATTTTTCAAGATTTTTTGTCCGGAGGGGGCGCCCCCCCTTTTGCTGCCTTTGCTGATCCCCATCGAGATCCTTTCCTTCCTATCTCGACCCGTTAGCCTCTCCATAAGGCTTTTTGCCAACATGATGGCAGGACACACCATGTTAAAAGTATTCGCTTTATTTACCATTACTTTGGGAGTGTGGGGGGCCTCGACAATTCTATTAAATTCTGTATTAATAGCTTTTGAGATTCTTGTGGCTTTCTTACAAGCCTACGTGTTCGCCGTCCTGACGTGCCTATACCTAAATGATGCGATACATTTGCATTCGTGATATTTTAAGATTACAAGGAGATAAAAATGGACTCTGAAGCAGCAAAAATGATTGGGGCAGGCCTCGCCGTTCTTCCTTTATTTGGGGTAGGCCTGGGCATTGGAAGTATTTTCTCCACCTTGATCGGTTCCGTAGCCCGCAATCCTGAAGCCCGAAAAGACGTTTTCCCCCTGGCTATTCTAGGCTTTGCGCTTACCGAAGCGGTAGCCCTCTTCGCCCTGCTTATCGCGTTTCTTATCTTGTTTAAATAAACGGAATGCCTCAGCTTGAGACTGCGCTTTATATTCCCCAACTTTTCTGGCTAGTGGTCTCCTTTGGGCTTCTGTTTTTGGGAATGTACTTTCTCATTAACCCCAAAATTTCTGCCATTTTCCATCATCGTAAAAAGAAGATGGAAGACAGGCTTACCGAGGTTAATGAGCTAAAGAACAAGACCGAAAGAGTCCTCCACAACATTGCTCAGATTGAAGCTCACCAGAAAGCAGCCACCGAAGATATTCTGCTTCAAGCCCAGAGCAAGGCTTTAAAATATCTGCGCCTCAAGGAAGAAGAGCGGCACAGAGACTTCCTTCAGCAAATGACCCTCATCGACCAAGACCTGGCCGCTCGACCTCCTAAAAGAGCTTAGAACTTCCGAGAAAATGGGGGCCCAGGCCCTTATGGAAAGGTTGGGGTTCAAAATTCGATCTTCCCAAAAACCCTCTCGACCCCGAAAAACCTCGCAGGGCTGATTGATGTACACCCCCTCTTTTTGGCTTATGATTTCCTTTCTTCTACTCTTTGCAGCCATGGGCCGGCGCTTTTATAAGGCCCTCCGCAAGCAGCTGAGAGATAGAAATAATATGATTGCAAGACAAATGCGCGAGATTAGTGACCTTCATGAGGAAGCTCAGACCCTTTATTTCCGGGAAAGAGCGCGGCTTAAAAAGGCTAGGAGCAAGTCTATAATTGCCCTGGCTCAGGCCACTGACCATGGTAAATCTATTGTGGCACAGGCCAAAATCAGAGCCTCAAAGCTGGCTACGCTCCAAGAAGCTTCCCAAAAAAGAAGGGAAGAGCTTATGAAAAATAGACTTATGGACGATCTCCAAAAAGAGGTGAGTTCAAAAATCTGTTCTCTCGTGGAGGAATCCGTGATAAAACAACTCAGTGAAGGGGAACACCAGTCCTACACAGAGCAAAAAATCACCGAAATTAAACTTTAGAGCGCCCTATGTCCCAAGCCCCTAAAATTGCTGTCATAGGCCTCGGCTATGTAGGGCTGCCCCTGGCGCACGCCTTGGCCTGTCATTTTCCAGTCACCGGCTACGACATTGACAAAGAAAGAATTCAACAGCTTTTACAGGGCCATGATCGCACCTGGGAGCTTTCTGAAGAAGAGGTCAAAAACTCCTCTGTTACCTTCACCTCCCATCTAAGCGACACCAAGGACCATCAGGTTTATATTGTCACCGTGCCTACACCGGTCACGGATCTGAACACCCCTGACCTCTCTCTTTTGGAGAAGGCTTCCTTAGCCATAGGTTCGGTGTTGTCGCCCGGTGCCCTAGTCATATATGAAAGCACCGTTTATCCTGGAGTGACAGAGGAGTATTGCGCCCCCCTCTTGGAAAAAAGCTCTGGCCTCAAGTGCGGGAAAGACTTTTTTGTTGGATTCTCCCCGGAACGCATTAACCCGGGCGATACCTGCCACACCATCCAAAAGGTCACAAAAGTAGTGGCGGGCCAAACTCCCGAAATTACGGAGACCATGGCAGAAATCTATGGAAAAATAACCCGCGTGTTTAAGGCCAAAAATATCAAAACTGCGGAAGCAGCCAAGGTCATTGAGAATACCCAACGTGATGTGAATATCGCCTTCATTAATGAAATAACCGCTATTTTCAATAACGATAATCTATCCATCTACGATGTTCTGCAAGCCGCGCAAACCAAGTGGAATTTTCTCGACTTCGTGCCCGGAATGGTGGGTGGCCATTGCATCGGGGTAGACCCCTACTACCTCGCTTACTACAGCCAAAAGCTGGGCCACCACCCCAAAATAATCCTTGCTGGGCGCCAAACCAATGACGAAATGCCTATCTATTTAGCCGATAAGCTTTACACGCATTTAACAAAGCTTATGGGGCCGGACGCCACCCCTTACCGCGTTCTAATGATGGGCATCACTTTCAAGGAAAATATTCCTGACCTGCGTAACAGCAAGAGTATTACCATGATTCAACGTCTTAGATTTCACGGGTGCCACGTTGATATCCTAGACCCTTTTGCCCAGCCCCAGGACGCACAGGCGGTAGGCCTGTCCCTGTTTTCAGCCCTAGACCAATTGCAGGGGAAAACCTATCATGCCATCGTTGGGGGCGTAGCTCACACACCTTTTAAAGAATTGAGAGTAGAAGATTTTTCGTCTCTGACTGCCCCGGATTCTCTCATCTTTGACATAAAGAATTTATGGAGAGAGGATCAGATCCCAAAAGCCTGCCAACGTTTGACTTTATAACCTATAATAAATGTATAATCCCTCATGACCCAAAGAACCCTAGAAGCTATTAAGATAAGCAAGAGCTACGGAAAAAAGCCTGTCTTGAAGGAGGTGTCTGTGCACCTTTCTCAAGGAGAAATTGTAGGGCTTCTGGGCCCCAATGGAGCGGGGAAAACCACCTGTTTTTATGTTCTGTGTGGCCTCATAAAACCAGACAGAGGGTCGGTTCTCATGGACGGCATGGACATCACCAGTCTCCCCCTCTATCGGCGGGCGCGTCTAGGCATTGGATACCTGCCCCAGGAGGCATCCATCTTTCGAGGTCTTTCTGTGGAAGACAACATAAGGGTGGCTTTGGAAGCCATCCAGTTGCCTAAACGTGAGCGGGAGAAGGCTCTGCAAGAACTTCTTGAAGAGTTTTCAATTACGCACCTATCTAAGAGCCCAGCTGTTTCCCTGTCAGGGGGAGAGAGAAGACGCGTAGAGATCGCGCGGGCCCTGGCCAGCCGCCCTAAATTCATCCTTTTTGATGAGCCCCTGGCTGGGGTTGACCCCATAGCGGTCAAAGACATACGTTCCCTTATCTTTCATTTAAAAAACAAAGGCATAGGTATCTTGATAACCGACCACAATGTAAGGGAAACCCTTGACATAGTAGACCGGTCCTATATCTTAAACGATGGGCATATCCTCGCCGAAGGAAAACCCAAAGACATCATTAGCCACGAAGAGGTCCGCCGGGTCTACCTTGGGGACACCTTCACCAGAAACAAAGGAATTTAGCCCATGCACATCACTCTGTCAGGCAAGCATTTTTCGCTAGGTGAATCTCTCAAAGAGCACATACATGCTCACTTAAAGAAGGTCATTGACAAGTATTTCGATCACGCTGTGGAAGCCCATGTGACGCTGGACAAGACCACCCATGGCATAGAGTCCCACATTGAGGTTCACATAGGAAGAAACATTATTGTGCGCACCACCGAGCAGGCTGAAGACCCCTACGTGTCTGTGGATGCTGCCATCAAGAAAGTGGAAAAAAGCCTTCAAAGATACAAAAGCCGCCTCAAGGCCCACCACGGCACCCATGATGAGTCAAAGGAGGAACGTTCTTCCCAATACATCCTAGACCCGGCCTACCGAAATTTGAACCACCAGGAAGAAACGGGGCCCGAATACCAGCAGCCCCCCATCATCGCCGAAACGACTGCTTACATCCCTAGTCTCACGGTAAGCGAAGCTGTTATGCGAATGGATCTATCGGATGCAGGGGCCTTGCTGTTTAAAAACAAGGCCCACGGAGGCTTTAACCTTGTGTACTTCCGAAAGGACGGGAACATAGGCTGGGTTGACCCTGAAGGGAACAGGAAGGCCCATGAGCCTAAGTAAGGACAGAAAAATAGCTGAGAGCTGCGCGCACGCTCTGTTTAAAACCTGCGAAGGGGAGGAGGGGACCCTAGGGCTTGTTTACAAAGGCCTCAGGGATATCCAAAGCATCTGCAAGGAAGATTCTTCTTTCTTCAGATTTTTGTGCAACCCCTTATTTAAAATAGAGCAAAAGCGCACTTTCTTGCGTGACCTCAAACTTCCCCGCAGGGTTGCAGATTTCCTGGATCTCATCATTGGCATGCACATCATACATTTGCTGCCTATCATGATGGAGCATTTTTTTTCTCTTTACTACACAGCTCGACACCAATTGCATGGCTTGGTGACGGTCGCGCGATCGGAAATACTTACTGACCCCTTCAAGCGGAAGATTACAAAGAAAGTAGAGGCTGTTTTGGGTAAAAAAGTAGACTTGTCGTATGCCGTGGACGCTTCACTGGGAGAAGGCTTCACCTTGGAAGCGGGCACCTATTTCCTTGACGCTTCCCTCAAAGGCTCTCTCAGTGATTTCAAAAGATACATGGGGGTTGCTTGATGGCCTTGACGCCCGCTGAAATCTCAAGAATTTTGCAAGAAAAGATAAAAGATTTTGAGCAAAATACCTCCTTGCAAAAAGCCGGCAAGGTCATCTCGGTAGGGGATGGCATTGCCACCATTTACGGCCTAGATTCTGTGGCCGCCGGTGAGATGATCCGCTTTGAGAACGGCATCCTGGGAGTGGCTCTGAACTTGAATGAAGATACAGTGGGAGCCGTGGTGTTCGGGGAAACCCGCTCCATTAGCGAAGGCATGATGGTCTATTCCACGGGCAAAGTCATAGAGGTCCCCGTGGATAAGGCACTCTTGGGACGGGTGGTAGATCCTCTAGGGAATCCCATTGATGGCTTAGGACCTCTTACGTGCACCCAGACGAGGCCCGTGGAGGCCCCTGCCCCTAGGATTATCGACCGACAGTCCGTCCATGAACCGCTTCAAACGGGGTTGAAGATTATAGATAGCCTTATCCCTATTGGCCGAGGTCAGCGCGAACTTATTATCGGCGACCGGCAGACCGGGAAGACCGCCATTGCCCTGGACGCAATTATCAATCAAAAGCCTGCCCTTAGAAACCAGTACGACAAAGACCAGGTCTATTGTATTTACGTAGCTATTGGGCAGAAAAGATCGTCGGTGGCTCAGCTGGTAAAGACCCTTAAGGACCTGGGGGCTTTGGAATATTCCATAATCGTGGCAGCCACTGCCTCAGACCCAGCCCCTCTTCAATTCCTAGCCCCCTACGCGGCTTGTGCCATGGGAGAATATTTTAGGGACAATGGGATGCATGCCTTAATCATCTATGACGACCTGTCTAAGCATGCAGTGGCCTACCGCCAGATGTCCTTGCTTCTGCGTCGCCCTCCAGGCCGCGAGGCTTATCCAGGCGACATATTTTACTTGCACTCCCGACTCTTGGAACGCGCGGCCAAGCTGGATTCTGCTTTGGGAGGGGGGTCTCTTACGGCGCTTCCCATCATCGAGACCCAAGCGGGCGATGTGTCGGCCTACATCCCTACTAACGTCATTTCCATAACTGACGGGCAGATCTTTTTGGAAACAGACCTTTTCTACAAAGGCTTCCGGCCCGCCGTTAACGTGGGCCTCTCGGTAAGCCGGGTTGGGTCGGCGGCTCAAACCAAGGCTATAAAACAAGTATCGGGCACCCTAAAGCTGGATTTGGCTCAGTACCGTGAAATTGCAGCTTTCTCTCAATTCGCTTCCGACCTTGATGAAACCACCCGTCAGCTCTTGGACAAAGGAGAGAGGCTGACCTACTTGCTGAATCAACCCCAGCTATCTCCTCTATCTGTTCCAGAGGAAGTGATTAGCCTCTTCTTGGGGGTGTATGGATTCTTAAGGGAAATCCCCATCAACAAAATCCAAGAATTCAACAAATTTGTACTGGAAGTCTTTCATAAAAAGCACCAGAAAATTATGGAAAAAATCCAGGATGAAAAGCTCATTTCGCCGGAAACCCAGAAATCCCTTATGGAAATACTCTCTAAGATCTCGAAAGATTTCTCGTCCTTATGAAATCTTCACTATTCTTTTATAGTCTTTCCACCCGTCTTTTATTGATATCTCCTCCTCTAATCATGTTGTGGCTCCTCATTTGGGCAGTCTTGTCCCTATGAAAGCCTCTTATCACTCTCATCGGGGCCTCATCCAGGTTTCAGACGTTACCATAACCTATCAAAACCGGACCGCCATAGAAGACGTTTCAGGCACTTTCGAGGCCAACAGTCTCACAGCGATCATAGGGCCAAACGGAGGCGGAAAAAGCAGCTTCATAAAGGCTCTTAATAAACTTCTCAAGCTTCGAAAAGGGAAGATCTTGCACCCCTGCCGTACCGTTTGTGACACGGCTTATCTGCCTCAGAAAAATTGTTTGGACTTTTCTTTCCCCCTCAACTGCTACGAGGTGGTGGGAATGGGGCTGTGGAGACAAAAGGGCGCACAAGGGGCTTATGGACGCTCGGACTACGAAAACATGGAACAGGCTCTCAAAAAAGTAGGCCTCTCTGGGATGGGCAACCGCTCGATTCAAGAGCTCTCGGGCGGTCAAGCTCAACGCCTTCTGTTTGCAAGAATCATTCTTCAAAATGCTTCTCTGATCATTCTGGATGAACCTTTTACCGCCATAGACACCCCCACCTGTCGTCATCTGGTAGAACTAATCCTGGACTGGCATCGACAGGGGAAAACTATTATTGTCGCCCTACATAACCTTGATCTAGTGAAGACTTACTTCCCTCAAACCCTACTTCTAGCAAGAAAGCTGATAGGCTGGGGCCCCACCCAGGATGTTTTAACCAGGGAAAACCTGATGGCAGCCTTCGAAGTTGTGATGGAGTAAAGCCTGTGGATTTTTTTCTAGAACCCCTACAGTATGATTTTATGAGAAAAGCCCTTCTCAGCTGCACATGCCTTGCTTTGGGGTCTGCCCCCGTTGGCGTAATTCTGGTGCTGAGGCAAATGAGTCTCATGGGAGACGCCCTCTCACATGCAGTGCTACCGGGGGCTGCGGTGGGCTATATTATAGCGGGCCTCTCTCTCCCAGCTCTAGGCCTAGGGGGCCTCACAGCTGGATTGATTGTAGCGCTTTTGTCAGGACTGGTCTCTCGCTATACCCACCTCAAGGAGGATGCCAGTTTTGCGGGCTTCTTCCTTATCGCTTTAGCGCTGGGGGTTTTGTTGATCTCTCTTAAGAGCAACTCTGTGGATCTTATGCATATCCTCTTTGGATCTGCGTTAGCTGTGGATGATGGAGCCTTGGTCATCATGGGGGGCATCACGACCGTGACCCTGATGACTCTCTGTGTGATCATTCGACCTCTGCTTATAGAATGCTTCGATCCAGCTTTCTCCAAGTCCCTATCGCGCTTTGGGCCCGTGTGCCACATTGTGTTCCTAAGCTTGGTGGTCCTCAATCTTGTCTCTGGGTTTCAGGCGCTGGGCACTCTCCTCTCTTTGGGCATGATGATGCTACCTTCCATAAGCGCCCGCTTCTGGGTGAAAAGCATGGGAGGCCTGTTTGTCCTCGCCATCCTGATGGCTATAACTTCGGGGCTTGTTGGCCTTTACTTCTCATACTATATGAATTGGCCGTCGGGGCCTTCCATTGTCTTATTTTCAGGAGCCATTTACATCTCCTCCCTGGTTGTGGGCCCACGGGGCAGCATTCTGTATCATAGACGTTACAAAAAGACATGAAGAGTCTAATTTTTTACTGTACGGCCCTGTTCCTGTGCTGTGGCTCTTTTTCTTCAGGCAGCCCGGGGGCGCCCAGAAAGATTCGCGTGCTGGCCAGTTTCAGCATCCTTGCAGATCTAGCCAGAGAGATAGGGGGTGAAAGAGTTCACGTGGATACTCTGGTCCCTCTCAGTGCAGACCCCCACGTTTACGAGCCACGCCCCTCTGACATAAAAAAAATACGCCAAGCCGATATTGTCTTAGTCAACGGCCTCGGTTTTGAGGGATGGATAGAACGCCTCATAAAAGCCAGCAGATTCAAAAAAAAGCTTGTTGTAGTTAGTACACATGTTCACCCCCGCCTCGTTTTTGAAAATACCCTGATCCATGATCCCCATGCGTGGCATAGCGTTCCAAATGCTAAGATTTACGTTACCAATATTTTGTCGGCTCTTGTGGCACAGAGCCCCTCCTCGGGGCCTTACTTCACAGGTCGAGCGCAGGCCTATCAGGAGAAGCTGACAGCTCTTGATAAGTACATCCGGCACCAGATTGATAGAATCGCCCCCAGTAGACGAAAAATTATCACAGGCCATGATGCTTTTGGATATTTTGGGAATACTTATGGCGTCCAATTCCTGGCCCCTAAGGGCATCAGTACGGATGCTGAACCCAAGGTGAGAAACATTATTGAACTTATAAAACAAATTAAAAAGTTCCGTATAAAATATATCTTTATCGAAAATATCGCAGACCCCAAGGTTATTTACCAAATAAGCAAAGAAACGGGGGCGCAAATCGGGGGTGTCCTTTATTCCGATGCTTTGTCTGGGCCGGACGGCGGGGCGCCTGACTACCTGACAATGATGAGAACCAACGTAAATCTTTTCCTAAAATCCATGGTGTAACCTCCTAAGAAGGCGGGATTTGCCAGGAGACTTCACAAAGGCCTTGCGAGTACTTCCGAAAAGGTCTAGAACTAGTTTATTGTTTCGCCCATTGGAGAGCTTTTATGACCATATTCCTTGTCGTCCTTCTTGCCCTTGTAACTCTGGCCATGATTGGCGTCATTTTGCTTCAGAAAAGCGAAGGGG
>CAYXFG010000009.1:0-2240 GCA_964464225.1 uncultured Holosporaceae bacterium | reverse complement strand
ACGCCCCCCGAGGGGCGCCATACCGCTACACAAACGCGACGGGGGGGGCCTCGTCACCGGGGGTGGGCCAGGGTCTGGCCTTATGACGGCCAGGGGTGCCGCTAATTTCTTGACACGCACTACGGGTGTGCTGGCTTTCTTGTTTTTCGCGATCTGCATTATCCTAGCCATTCAGTCAAAGACCCTGAAATCATCAGCTCCCACCAGCATCTTCGAGACCGCCACCGCCAGTGCACCGCTTTCGTCCCCGGGCGCCTAGAAAGTGCCTCTGACAGAAATACAAGGCTGACAAGTTTGAGTTCTAAACAATGACCCAATGGCGCGCTATATCTTTGTAATAGGTGGCGTGCTTTCCTCACTGGGCAAGGGTATAACCTCCGCTTCTTTAGCTGCCGTTCTGCAAGGATGCGGCTACAAAGTAAGGGTCCGCAAGATGGACCCCTATCTTAATGTGGATCCCGGAACCCTCAGCCCCCATCAGCATGGAGAGGTCTTCGTAACCGAAGATGGTGCAGAAACCGATATGGATCTGGGGCACTATGAACGCTTTACGGGAATCCAAGCCCGTCGGTCTGATAGTGTTACGGCAGGTCACATTTATGCGAGAGTGATCGAGAAAGAAAGAAGGGGCGACTATCTGGGAGCCACGGTTCAGATTATTCCCCACGTAACGGACTTAATCAAAGAATTTATATCTTTCGAAGCCGAGTGTCTAGACTTCCTGGTGGTAGAAGTGGGGGGAACCGTGGGTGACATTGAAGGACTTCCCTTCATTGAAGCCATTCGCCAGTTCGGCAACGACGTGGGGAGAAAAAATGTTCTTTATGCACACTTGGCGTTGTTACCCTATTTGGAGGCAGCAGGTGAACTAAAAACGAAGCCCGCCCAACATTCTGTAAAG
Organism: uncultured Holosporaceae bacterium; assembly: GCA_964464225.1. Taxonomy (GTDB): domain Bacteria; phylum Pseudomonadota; class Alphaproteobacteria; order UBA7879; family UBA5542; genus CAYXFG01. The sequence continues at coordinate 1,339 of CAYXFG010000009.1, read as the reverse complement.
GAACTTTTGAGCAAGGGCATACAACCTGACTTCCTCATAGGTAGAAGCACGCAGCCTCTTCCAGAAGAAGATCGGAAAAAACTTAGCCTGTTCTGCAATATCCCTCAAGACTTTATCTTTTCAGCCCCAGACGTAAAGAGTATTTATGAAATGCCACTCCACCTGCACAAGCAGGACCTGGGACAAAAGATTCTTTCTTACTTCAGGCTTGAGCCCAAGACACCCGATCTCCAACCCTGGGAAAACTTGGTGCAGGCTTTAGCCCTAAAGAGGACTCCCGTAAAGATTGGAATTGTGGCAAAATATCTATCAATCAAAGACGCTTACAAGTCTCTGGTGGAAGCTTTGCAACATGCCTCCCTTCCCCACAAGGCCAACCCCGAAATCCTTTGGATAGATGCGGAGCAGCCGGGCGAAAAAATAAGGGAGATCCTAAAAAGTGTAAGCGGCATAATTGTGCCTGGCGGATTCGGAGGGCGTGGCATAGAAGGAAAAATTGCGGCTGTACGTTATGCCCGTGAAATGAAGGTTCCTTTTCTGGGCATATGCCTGGGAATGCAGGTCGCCCTGATAGAGATTGCCCGCCACGTGGCCCATCTGCCCAACGCTCATTCTGCAGAGTTCGAAGCAGAGGCTCTTCCCCTTATTCACCACATGAAAGAGTGGGAAGCGAAAGAGGGCATGCCGCAGGGACAAGGCAACGCTAAAGATCTAGGAGGCACATTGCGCTTGGGGACTTACCCATGTTATTTAAAAGCCTCAAGCAGAGCTGCAGAGATATACGGAGCCCCTCTGATTTATGAACGCCACAGACATCGCTACGAGGTTAATCTAGCCTACAAAGCTGTCTTGGAAAAAGCGGGGGTAACTTTCTCGGGGTTATCGAAAAATGAAAAACTGGCTGAGATCATTGAACTGGCAGACCATCCGTGGTTCATAAGCGTGCAGTTTCATCCCGAGCTCAAATCTTCTCCCTTCTCTCCCCATCCCCTTTTCAGCTCTTTTATCAAAGCCTCGCTTAATCTGGAGAATAAAGATGCACCATGTGAAGGTTAAAAATATTACCCTGGGGAACGATCTTCCCTTGGTTCTTGTGGCCGGCCCCTGTCAAATGGAGAGCAAGGATCATGCCTTTTTTATGGTGGAGGCCCTTTTAAAGCTTTGTGAGAAAACGAATATACCTTTTATTTTTAAAACCTCTTACGACAAAGCCAACAGAACAAGCTTGGACGGTCAAAGAGGAGTGGGTCTTGAACAATCTTTGTCAGTTTTTGAGGGCATAAGATCCACTTTTGGGTGCCCCATCCTCACGGATGTGCACACCCCACAAGACTGTGAG
>CAYXFG010000008.1:0-17593 GCA_964464225.1 uncultured Holosporaceae bacterium | reverse complement strand
CCACGCCCACATTAGAAAGTGGCGGACCGAGCAAGCGCGACAGATTACGTCCCAGCGGCGCCCAGATCTTTGGAAAGCCTACTTGGAGCGCAATCCCGCCGAGAGTTCCTAGAAATAGGTACAACCGCAAGCTGGGCAGTAGCCTTTAGATCTTAATGATTGAGAGAAGTGAGTTAAAAAATGAACACGTTACAAAGTATTGAAAAAGAACAGATCACTAAGGTCCTTCAGGGCAAGACCCTACCTAAGTTTGCGCCAGGCGATACTCTTAAAGTGCTGGTAAAGGTGACGGAAGGCAACCGTGAACGCGTCCAGGCTTTCGAGGGCGTTTGCATCGCTAGAAAGAACGCTTCGATCAACTCTTCTTTCACAGTACGTAAGATTTCCTATGGCGAAGGGGTAGAGCGCATTTTTCCCCTTTACTCCCCTCGCATTACCATCGAAGTGGTGAGATTCGGCTCTGTCCGTCGCGCCAAGCTTTACTATCTTAGAGATAGAAGCGGCCGTTCAGCGCGCATACCAGAAAAGAGGAGAGGGCTTGGCCCCTTGGCTTTTAAGCGGGGCTTGTCCAAGAAGAAAACTGCTCCAGAGTCCTCGGGTTCTTAAGAACCCTACCTCTTTTGCCTTCGGCCCGAGAGGTCTGGTCCTGAGGCGCCTAGAAAGCGCGCCACACTTCATTTTGAATCTAACATCCGGCTTTTGAAGAACCCGAATAGTGAGGTGCGAGCAAAACCCTGTTCGCACGCGTTGTCGCGGATTTTGAGGGACCCTGAAGGGGAGCTGGTCTGTTTAAGTTTCTAAGCTTGCCTCTTTCCTCTTAATTTGGTTTTAGGAAAGTCACTTTAGTTAACGCCTATCTATCACACGCCTGCCCCATGAGAAGTGCGGGTTTAGGCAAAGCTTTGTTCTGATAATCTATGGGTGGAAAGTTCTGCCGCCCCCTCAGCATTGGCGTGGGCCGCTCTCTGGAGGCGCCCCATAAGGGTTTCCATGTCAGACCAGCTTTCGCGTCCCAGAGCTGACCCTTTGCACCGCCAGCCGTAGCTGAAAAACCCTCAAGACGACATAAGACGCTTGCCCTCATTGAGGTGCTGCCCAAGTGAGGAAGTTGCCCGCCCTTCTTTCTAGCCACACAGCAGCAGACTTCAGGGGCGACAAAGCAAGGAGGGGGAAAAGAAAGACCTAGGGGCTTTTCCTAAGCATGTCTCTTTATTTTACGGCGCCCTGGGGCCGAACCCTAGTCCCCGGGTCAAAGAAACCGTTTCGCACGCACCCCCTCGACCCGGCCCCGAGCCGGTCTCTCTTAACCTGCCAAAGCGGCTGAAGCCGCAGGCTTGCGCTTTCTATTGCCCAGGCCAATATTCTTAGCAAGGCTACTGCGCTTCTTTGCATAATTGGGAGCTACAGTTGGATAATCTGCTGGCAGCCGCCACTTTGATCGGTATTCCTGGATCGTCATATTGTAGACCGCCTTGAGGTGACGCTTGAGCATCTTCAGTTTTTTCCCATCTTCCAGGCAGATGATATAATCAGGAGTTACAGACTTTTTGACTGACACGGCTGGCACCAGGTTGTTTGAAAACGAAGACCCTACATTAGTTTCCCGGACGTTCGTCAAGGTGCCGTAGACCTGTTGGATAAGGGAAGGAAGGTCAGCCGTGGGAACCACGTTGTTGGAAACGTGGGCGGACACAATATTCGATGTTAGCGACAGAATATATTCAGTATTAGTCTTTTCATTCATTTTATACCTCGTTATAGCCATTTTTTTGAAAATCGTTTTTTCTTCGTATGTTGGCCCCCGTTATACTCTGAATGCCCCAAGATTGCAATGACACTTAAAATAAAAAAGTAAAAATGCGCTATATTTTTTTTCGCATTGTAATTGCAGAGGCCCTTGCACCGCTTTTACTGGGATAATAATTGGGTCTTTGCCCATAAGCTGCAAAGCCAAGGCGCTGATAGAAGAGTTGCACGCCTTTATTGGTACTTTTTACTTCAATAAAAATTTGTTTTATGAATTTTTGTTTCATAATACTTTCCATGTGCTCCATCAAGGCCGTGCCCAGCCCCTGCCCGCGGCAGGTCTCTTTCACAGTGATACTGAGGACTTCTGCTTCATCCACCGCACTTTGCACCATTAAAAAACCCTTGAGCGTTGCGCCCTCAAAACACCCCCAGGCATCTACGGAGGCCAATCCCAACAGATCCTTTGTGCCTTGTGGAGACCAACCTAAATACCCCAGGCTTTCTTCCTGTAGCTGGTGCACAAGGGGGGCGTGCTCAAGATGAAGAGGCTTTATTCTCATAAACGGAAGGGGGTCTCATGTAATAGGGTGAAGCCCTGAAGGCCGAGGGGCTTATCCGACGACAAAGCTGTACCACGCGCCCCAAGCGAGAGGCCGTTAACACCACACGCTCTAAGGGCATTGAGACATCTGCAACACCATGTCCTGCCAAAAGAATAGGGGCTGGGTTGCTGTCCGCCTTGTTGACAAACTCTTCAATTTGTTCAGCCGTCATAACCTTTTCCCAAAGAGGACCCCTCTCTAGCCCCGACCCTCTTCCCCAGTAGGCTGCGAAATAATCGCCACGGCGTGTGTTGAGGAGTGTTAGGAGGGGGCCTTGGATGTCCTGCACACAGCGTGCTTCGTAGGCCAAAACGAAGAACCCACTCAGCCCATAAAGGGGCACGCCACACGCGTAGGAAAGCGCTTGGGCTGCAGCCATACCTACCCGTATCCCCGTGAAAGAACCAGGCCCACAGTTGACGGCAATGGCTTGAAAATCTTGGTAGCGTTCCCCGGCATCCTCCATAGCCTTCTGAATAAAGGGCATGAGGTGGGCACTGGGGTTGTGGGGGATCGCATCTTCTCGGACCGCAAGCACAGCATCCCCTTGCATTATAGCAACGCTGCACATTATATCAGAAGTTTCCAGCACCAAGATCGGGCGTTGCTCTTTAAAGAGCGAAAGGTTTTGGGCCACGCTTTGATCCTTCCCCCTAGTGTTTAAAAGGAAGTGAAGCCTTTTCCTACTCCACGGAAATGGGAGCGTCTAGGGCTTGGACAACCTTGCTGGAGTCTGATCTAAGGGCAGACTCAATGGCCTGAGCCACCTCTGGGTTCTCGGAAAGGAATTTGCGCGTCCCTTCCTTGCCCTGGCCTAGTTGCTTGCCGCCCCAGGCATACCAAGAACCTGATTTGTCCACTATGCCGGCCTTTACCCCCAGATCTATGATCTCTCCTATGCGAGAGATCCCCTCACCATACATTATGTCGAATTCAACAACCTTAAAGGGAGGTGCTACTTTGTTCTTGACGACTTTCACCCGGGTCTGATTACCGACCACTTCTTCTTTGTCCTTGATAGCCCCTATCCTGCGGATATCCAAACGGACAGAAGCATAAAATTTAAGAGCATTCCCACCTGTGGTCGTCTCTGGGTTGCCAAACATCACACCAATCTTTTGCCTAATCTGGTTGATGAAAATGACCATGGATTTGGTCCTGGAGATAGAAGCGGTCAGCTTTCTCAAAGCCTGACTCATGAGACGCGCTTGAAGCCCCATGTGAGAGTCTCCCATTTCGCCTTCCAGCTCGGCCTTGGGTACCAGGGCCGCCACGCTGTCGATAACCAAAACGTCTATGCCCCCCGACCGAACCAGAGTGTCGGCAATTTCCAAAGACTGCTCCCCCGTATCAGGCTGAGATATAATAAGATCATCTGTGCGGACGCCCAGCTTCCGGGCATAAAGCGGGTCGAAAGCGTGCTCGGCATCTATGAAGGCGCACACGCCGCCCTTTTTCTGGGCTTCTGCTATCACATGCAGAGAGAGGGTCGTCTTACCTGAACTCTCGGGTCCATAAATTTCAATAATACGCCCCTTGGGGAGACCCTGTACACCCAGAGCCAAGTCCAGGCCCAAGGACCCTGTGGAGATCACTTCTACTTCGGCAAGTCCGCCCTCTCCGAGCTTCATTACTGAACCTTTTCCGAAGGTTTTTTCAATTTGTTTCAAAGCCGCATCCAGGGCCTTGGAACGTTCTGTGATCATAGTGGATTCTGTCATGATTTTTCCTTTTGATTATGAGAGCTGCAGCACAAGCGCAGGTTTCTTCCGTGAATTGGGGGTGAGGACCTTTTGGCATAACTCTACCACAGTCGTGGCATACTCGTAAATCTCTATCTTATCTTTTTTGAAACACTACGGTGCCCCCACCGTTGGATTGAAAGAGCGAGGGAAATCTGAAACTTTACAGTATTGATGCGGCCCTGCTGCTGAGACAGGCTAGGAGTTTTTGTGGTAGGTCTTGATCCTAAAATCTCTATGAAAGAACACATATGTGCTGAAATCCATGGGAGAGGTATTAGCCCCATCTTGATCCTTGGACAGACGCACTGTATCCTCGGGCAAGCCCGGGGGTATGGGATCCTGGGGGATGACTTTTTTTGTTTTTCTTTATATTTTTCTATTTTCTCACGCAGGTTTTTGTCCCCATTCAAAAGATTTCCCTTGTGAGGGATGTCTATATTTAATTCTCTCAAAACCCAGGCCACAAAGGTACAGCAATTATCTCCTCCAAATAGGGCGCTCTCCCAGGTATCAAACTCCACCATTTTCTTGTCTCCCCACTCTCTGAGGGTGCCTCCCACAACGTTATCTTCGCTTACGTGCAGAAACCTGTTAACCAAAATGCCAGGCACAACAAACGTGCAATAACGGGTGTACAAGCTGGGGCAAGATTGTTCTCTTGCGTTCACCACCTTGTCCTCTTTTTCCTCTGTTGGGGGAGCGCTGGAGGCTGACTGTTCTCCTGTGTCCACCCCGGTCTCCTCTTCTCCGTTTGCTGGGGTACCCTCGGCCTTTAAGGTAACGTGGGTCAAGCGCCTAGAGCCCATCACTTTTTTCAAAACGGACTCGGGATCATCTAAAGACACGGTGTCTCCGATTGCCCCCCTCTTATCATATGCAAGCCGCAGAGGCGATATCTAGGATCCTCTGTCGCAAGCGGCGCCACAGTCCTGGCCCCAGAAACATCTTGTAAAGCTTCCTCAAACACAAGGTAGGGGTGGGGAAACGTTGGATTCATGCCACTCTTTTTAAAGGTCAACGTCACCGCATTAAACCCTTCAGGAAGGCACTCTAAGTTAGCCACAATTGGCTTTTACTGGGAATTGTCAAAATCGCTTTTATAGGTACTATAGGTGTGATCGCCCACTGGCGCGGTACACGCCCCCCAGCAGAAGAAACAGAAAAAAACCCCCGCCAAAGCCCTTAGAGATATCTTTTGCGTATAGCAGCCACTTTCACCTTCCCGATCATGTCATAAATGTTCTATAAAGCAGTCTCGAAACCACGCCCCTATTAACATTAGCCCCTGGGTCTGTTGAGGCGTCATTGTCCAGAGAAGATGTGGAAACAGAAGCGCTGGCTATCAATTCTTGTTCTGTAAGGGTGCTTTGCTTCCACAGTTTCCACCAGGTATTCTGTGGATGCAGACCTACCACAAAGAGAGACTCAAGAAGTCGGACACAGTAACTTTCAACGGTATGAACCAAAAATCTTTGGCCCTCATATTTAAAAAACCCAGGAAGTGCGTAGGTAGTGTGAAGGCTTGTAGCCTTGCGCATTAAAAGATGAGCGCCGCCCTCTTGCCCAGAGCGCCTTGGGTAGGTGTGTGGGTCACGAATACAGAAAAAGTCCAAAAGATCTTCATAGGTTTCTCCGTCGGGCAAAATGATCTCGTTGGAATCTCTGTAAATTGTTGTAAAGAACGCTGGCAAATGCGTCGACCTTAAAGGCCATTCTTTTTTAAGCTCAAACCCAGGCACCAACGGCAGCTCTGCCTGAGTTTTCCCCATCTCGAAGGAGATGGCTAGGTTAGAACTGGGCGGGCTGGACTCCCTCCCACACACGTTGGTGGGCTCGAAGGCTGTGCCTCCACCGCCAAATTTCACGATCGCATAAGTCCAGTTTTCCTTTCCATGGAGGGGAGCCTTTTTCTGCACCATAAGCCGAAGAGGGCTTTGTGATATCCCCGTTTCTGGCAGCCCTTAGTCTTCCAACCAGGGGTCTTTTATCCAGGGCCAGATGAATTGTTACGTCATTGTTTTTATTGAGATCCTCGCGGCATTCAGACAGTATTTGTATGGGCCTGCAGAGGAGAGTTTCATGTTCTCTCGAGGCATCGGACGCCGAATGAAAGGGATGAACCCAAAAGAAAAAAACTAAAGAGAGCAAAAATCTCATAATAGGCTCGCAACGCATTTGGCTACCGCCAGCCCTGTTGTGATTATGGTTGCGGTGGTTTCGAGGCACGTTTTATGTTCCTCGACCCACTTGGTAGTCCCGGCTATTGTATCAACAACACACTTTTTTTGACGTCTACAACATGGGATTACCTCTGCCTTGTTCTGACTTTCGTGCTTTTTTCCATAAAAAATTCATCATAAAGCTTCCTTTCCGCCTCCCCAACAACGGGAGGGACGCCCCCACCAGCCGCCTGAGCGTGCGTAGTGTTCCTTTTTCCATAGCTCAGAGGGATTTGGGCTCAAGGTCACAGTAGGTTGCCGAGAATCTATCTCCTGTGCTGGGCTTGACAGTCGAGAGTTAGAAACTGAGGCCGAATCGGGCTGTTCCGGCAGGAAATTGGCCATGACACTATGCGCAAGCAGAAAGCATAAGGATAAGATTTTAATCACGCTAAGCACTCCTAAATTTGCCAGAATAATTAAACTATCGAGTTATAATTACAAATCCCTCCCCGAAGATCGATGAGAAAAATTGGGGGAAATTCCCCTCCTCCTTCTCTTAAACTACAACTGCTTTTATGAGGTTTGCCCAGGTGGCCCAAGGGGGTCATTGCATTTTTCCCTTAGAGGCGATAAGTTGAGCCTTAATAAGGCTTTTTAGTGAGCGGTCGGTCTTCTAAGAGTTTCTTATGTTTTTTATTTTTTCCACACATTTTGGTGGGATCAGGGAAAGAAAAGTTCAAAAGGCAGCAATGAAGGTAGTTATTTTCGCAGGTGGAATGGGGACTAGGCTTTCCGAAGAGACCCAAATGATACCCAAACCCATGATAGAAATTGGGGGAAAGCCAATCCTTTGGCACATCATGAACTGGTATGGCCAGTTTGGATTCAATGATTTCATTATCTGTCTAGGGTACAAAGGATACGTCATTAAAGAGTATTTTTTTAACTACTTTTTGCACCGCAGAGACCTAACCATTGATCTTGAAAAGAATGAGCTTACCTATTATGGTCAGGCGCCTGAACCTTGGAAAGTAACCCTTGTGGATACGGGCTTGCATACGCAAACAGGAGGGCGCCTGAAGCGGGTTCAGGAATTCATAGGAAATGAGCGCTTTTTCCTGACTTATGGTGATGGCGTGAGCGACGTCGATCTTTCTAATCTTCTCAAACACCACATCGAGAGTAAAAAGATAGGCACCCTTACAGCTGTTAGGCCCGCACCAAGATGGGGGGTCTTAAAAATAGACGGCCAGGAAGTAACAGGTTTCTCCGAGAAATCGGACCATGAAACCACTTTAATTAATGGAGGCTTTTTTGTCCTTGAGCCCCAGGTTTTCTCCTACTTGGAAGGCGATACGACAGTGCTAGAAAAAGAGCCATTGGAGTTGTTGACGAGAGAGCACCAATTGGGTGCCTATATTCATCACGGTTTTTGGAAAGCCATGGACACTTTGCGTGATAAGGTAGAACTTGAAATGCTTTTCTCACAAAAGCATGATTTCTTTAGGAAATCCCTTTCATGAAGAAAAAGGCGGTCTGCCCCCAAGCGTCCTTTTGGGCTGGAAAAAAAGTTTTTTTAACAGGAACCCTCGGTTTTAAGGGGAGCTGGCTCGCGCTTTATTTGAAAAGCCTTGGGGCGAGCCTCTTTGGCTATTCTCTAAAACCTGATTACACACCCTATCTCGGTAGCATCCTGGATGTGCCTCGTTTATGCGACCACCATGTTGAGGGAAATATTTGTGATTATGAGACCTTAAAGGAAGCTATTCATAAATTTGAGCCAGATATGGCCATCCACATGGCCGCTCAACCTCTGGTAATCCAGTCTTATAAATTTCCTCTTGAAACCGTCGCCAGCAATATAACCGGTACTGCGAATTTCCTAGAAGGTTGCAGAGGGGTTTCTAGCCTCAAGGCCATCTTAGTGGTTACCACAGATAAATGTTATCAAAATAAGGAAACAAAAACAGCCTATACGGAAACAGATCCCCTGGGCGGAAATGATGTCTATAGTGCTAGTAAGGCCTGTGCAGAAATTCTAACCCATTCTTACGAGCAGTCTTTTTTTTGTCGCCCTGAAGCGCCTATGGTAGCCACTGCGCGGGCTGGAAATGTGATCGGGGGCGGGGATTGGAGCGCTGACCGTCTGATCCCAGACATAGTCAGAAGTTTGCATGGGGAAGAGAAACTAAACATAAGAAATACGCAATCAATCCGACCTTGGCAGCATGTGGCAGAGCCCTTAGTAGGCTACCTGATGCTGTTGGAAATGATGTTGACTCGCAGAACAGCTCTCACGAGCCATGCTTATAACTTTGGCCCCAGCAAAGATCAAATTGCCACAGTGGGCAATGTTGTTGAGCTTTTTTTACGTCTTTCAAAAAGTGAGGTTACAAACTCAGAATACAAGTCGCCTTTCAAAGAATCAAACTACCTTTTGTTGGATTCAACGAAAGCCCTCGCTGATCTGGGATGGAAATCTGTGTTTTCAATAGAAGAGGCCGTTTCCCGCACAGTAGCATGGTACAACCAATTTTATGAAGGACAAGCTTCTGGGGTTTTGGAGAAAGAAATGTTGAATACCTTCGATTCCGTAACGCAAAAAATAGGAAAAAGTCAGAGTGTATAAATGTAACTTTTGCAAAGCTAATCTCATTTATGATTTTGTCGACCTTGGCCTCTCTCCTATTTCAAATAAGTTTGCCTCCAGCAACGCCGTCCCCGAGATTTTCTACCCTCTAAGCACAGCGGTGTGCTCAGAGTGCTTCCTTGTTCAACTGAAGAATACCCAAGACTGCACAGAACACTTTAACGAGGACTATGTTTATTTTAGCTCTTTCTCCTCTTCTTGGTTAGCCCACGCTAAAAATTATGTGGAAAAGATTTCAGAGCGCCTAGACTTGAATGAAGACTCTCAAGTCATTGAGATCGCTAGCAACGATGGATACCTTTTACAATACTTTGATAAGGAGGTAAAAGTCCTTGGTATAGAACCCTCAGAAAGCGTTGCCAAGGTAGCCCGGAAGAAGGGCATTAACACCCTCTCAGATTTTTTTGGCACCTCGCTCGCCGCCTCCCTTCCTGCGGCTGACCTTATCTGTGGCGCCAATGTGCTGGCTCATGTTCCTGATATCAATGATTTTGTAGAAGGCATCAGGACGGTCTTGAAGCCCCAGGGCACTGTTACCATGGAATTCCCTCACCTTTTGGAGCTCATCGGAAACAACCAATTTGATACGATCTATCATGAGCATTACTCCTATCTTTCCCTCTTTGCCGTTGAAAAAATTTTCAACGCCCATGGCCTAAAAATTTATGACGTCGAGAAGCTTGCCACCCATGGAGGGAGCCTCCGCATCTACGGCATGCATGGGGATGTTCAAAAGGAAGAGACAGAGAGCCTTAAACGTGCCCGAGAAGAGGAAAGAGAATTCGGCTTAAACGAGATAAAAACTTATGAAGAGTTCTACGAAAAAGTGAAAGAGACCAAAAGAAACCTTCTATCACTCCTTATCAACCTTAAGAGAGAAGGAAAGAAAATAGTGGCCTACGGGGCAGCCGCCAAAGGAAATACCCTCCTCAATTACTGCGGAATTGGAAAGGATTTCATCGACTATGTGATCGATAAAAACCCCACAAAACAAGGGAAATTTTTGCCCGGAACCCGGATTCCTGTTTATTCTCCAGAAGTTCTTCAGCAGATTCCCGCAGACTACATTCTGATATTGCCCTGGAATCTGAAAGATGAAATTATGGAAGAGTTAAAGACCCATAAAAATTTTATCGTGCCGATCCCTGATCCCTGCGTTATAACCCGGTAAATCCCCCTTAAAAAAATGAAGTTTGTAAAAACAAAATTCGAAGGGGCTTTCCTTATTGAGCTTGAAGCGCTTGAGGATCTAAGAGGTTTTTTTGCACGCTCTTTTTGTAAGAGAGAATTTGATAAGCTCGGTCTAAATTCAAAGATTGCCCAATGTAATCTGTCTTTTAATAAGAAGAAAGGAACCATTCGGGGCATGCACTACCAAGTGGCGGCCTTTTCAGAAACAAAGATTGTGTCCGTGATCAAAGGAGCCATATGGGATGTGATCGTAGATGTGAGGGAATCCTCCCCTACTTATCTCCAGTGGGAGGGCTTTGAAATTTCCAGCGAGAATCATCATTCTCTTTATATTCCCGAAGGATTTGCCCACGGCTTTCAAACTTTAGAAAATGATACCACCGTTTATTATCAAATAGGGAATTTCTATGAGCCAGGGGCGGCCAGGGGCCTTCTGTATAACGATCCGAAACTTGATATTAAATGGAAGGCATTACCGGTTACCATTTCTGAAAAAGATTTATCTTACCCTGAAATACGCTTGGATCAATAATTTTCTATTTATGAGACAACATCCAGTCTAGCTCTTAAGACCGTCGAATACTTCTTTTACGGATTTCCAACCATGGCTTAGATTTTTTATGCTTAAAAAGTGCCTATTTCTATCGGGTCTCTTTTTCATATTGTGCCGCAAATAACCCATAAAAAAGCGTATGAACTTCTTTTTATCGATCGCCCTAGCAAAAAGGGAGAGGAAAAACACCAAATTTTTCAAAGTTAAACGGCGGCTTACTAGATGAGACAACTGTTTTATTTGATAATGCTTCATGTCCAACTTCAGATCTGTTCTTGCGGGGAACTTAGCTAAGACCCGCAGCGCGCTTACAAGCCATGCATTTTCCATATGTGAAATGGGTAACCAACACTTGGCAATGCTGTGCGGAAGATTTTCTTCGTAGCCTTGAATGTCAAGAAAATCGATCCCTTCCTCCTCAATTTCATTAAAGAAGAAATAGCCGAAAGATTTTTTAGAAATGCCGATGATTACCTGGGGAGAGTTCCACAAAATCATCTTTTTCCCTAGGATCATACTCAGGATTCCTGCATAAAAATCAGGGAAGGGTCCTTGAAAAAACTCTCCAAAATGCATCATTTTCTTTATAAAACTTCTCCTATAGACGAAATGCTGCATATTAAATGGGAACACCAATTTCAGTTTAGTTGACTCCTGCGCTGCGTGCAGGGCTTCTTGAACTGTAAGACTTTGATGCATTTCTTTGCCCTTAAAGAGGGGAATGTGCTCAGTAGTGTTAAACATAAACCCCTCAGGACGCCATGCTATCGCCCCTGGAAAACCATAAATATAAGCACCTTGATATATGAAGTCTGGATTTTTGTATGTCTTGATAATCTCTCTTAACCTTTCAAGATAACCCGGCGTTAACCCATCATCATCACCCAGCATGAGGACGTAATCGCCTGAAGACTTGTCGAGGGCTTTGTTCCAGTTATCTGTAACGCTTAAAGGTACTTCTGATCTAATGTAAATGATTCTATCATCTGCCAATTCATCCATGTAGGACTTGATGTTTTGTTCCGAGCAATTATCTGCAACGATGATCTCTAGATCCTTGTACTCTTGAGATAATACGGTGTACAATGCCCCTTTTAGAAGATCAAGCCTGTTTTTTGTAGGAAGAAGAATAGAAAATTTCATGCCAGATTTCCTAAAGTGAGCACGTCTAAATTAGTAAAGGATCTTACTACAAAATTATGAATCCTACCAAGAGAATCGCAATATTTGTTCTTTATGACCCGGCTGGAGAAGTCGATACTTCAAAAACATACTTGCTCGAAAAACTTCTGGCAGTGACCGATGATCTGATTATTGTCATCAATGGAGAGATCAGCGCCGAGGGCGAATCCACTCTAAGAAGGTACACGGATAAAATTCTGATTCGTCCCAATCAAGGATTTGACGCCTGGGGGTACAAAGAAGGCATGGAATACTTAAAATGGGAGTATTTAAAACAGTTCGATGAAATGCTTCATATCAACGACACCTGTTTTGGCCCTATTTTTCCATTTGAAGAAATGTTCCACAAAATGGAGAAGAGCTCTGCTGAATTTTGGGGCATAACTGCCCATTACCCAAAAAACACTCTGCCCTTTCATCTCCAAACTTACTTCGTGTGTTATCGGAAGAAAATGTTTTCAAATCCAAAATTCAAAAAATTTTGGCAGAATCTCAGGCCCCTCAACTCTTATGAAGAGGCTGTCCATAAACATGAGGTGCTGTTAACAAAGTATTTTTCCGACAGGGGCTTCTCTTGGGATGTTTATATTAAGATGGAAGACCTGGCTTGGCTTTCTGCACGGTCTGTCTATGACCTTCCAAAGGAGCTTCTTGAGAGACGGTGCCCTCTCATCAAAAAACGTCTTTTTTATATGGAGTATGAGCATTGTTTTTCCTTGGGCCTGGGGATAAACGCCTCAACCGCTTTTGATTATATAAGCCAGCATACTGAGTATGACGTCAACATCATATGGGACTATTTATTATCGAAACATCCTCAGAGCGTATTCCGAAAAAACTTGCATCTATGTGAGATTCTGCCAGAGACTGCCTCTGATCCGCGTGCCGTGCAGAGAAAAATTGCACTTATTTTTCATATTACTTATGCTGACTTGATAGACGATTCTTTTAAATATATCTCAGCCTTTCCAAGGGATGGACACGTTTACATTACAACGAAACCTGATTCTATGAAACCCATCTTAGAATCGAAACTAAAAGAACTCAATTTCTCACACTTTGAAGTGCGTGTCGTGAAAGACCGGGGTCGCTCTGAAAGTGCCCTTCTTGTGGAATGCCGAGACGTTATAATAGAGAAGAATTATGATTACATCTGTTTCGCCCATGATAAAAAAAGCAGACATATGTACCCCGGCACCATAGCCTCTGGGTTTTCCTATAAGTGCCTGGAAAATGTGCTGAAAAGCGAAGGATTTGTAAACAACGTGATAAACTTGTTTGAGAAAAATCCAAGATTGGGTTTCCTCGCGCCCCCGCCTCCGTTTCATTCTGCGTTCGAGGGTCATCTGGCGCAGAAGGCGTACATCTCTGAACCGGATTTCCGCTTGCTAGAGAAACTTCTTTCTGAGCTTGATATTCAACCCCCCGTGGCCCAGGATGACATCTTTGTAGCCTTAGGATCTACTTTCTGGTTTCGGCCCCAGGCCCTGAAAAAGCTTTTCGAATATCCATGGAGTTATAAGCATTTTCCTCGGGAGCCGGTTGAACCACATCATACGATTCTACATGCAATTGAACGTATTCATACGTACGTCGCTCAAGCCGCTGGATTTTATTCCGCATGGCTCATGAATGATAAATACGCAGCAGTCGAGCTGACCAATCTCTTTCACAAAGCTTCTCTACCTCCTCTCCTGGCTTTTGGCAAAATGGCTGACATGGTCTCCGCGAAGAAAATTCTGGTTGTTGTAGCAAGAATGCTTGTAAAAAAAATTCTTAGAAAATTTAGGCTGTGGGATGTCTCGCTCGGATTGCGTCACAAGGTTTCAATCTTTAGATTAAGGTCCCGCTAAGGCTTTTATAGAGTCTCATGATTTTCAAATGTTCTTCACTCCGGTATCGCAAATGAACAGGCACTAAAAGGAATTTATGGAGATGGATCTAGAAGAAGAAAAGAATATTCTTATTCTTGGAAAAAATGGCCAGGTGGGGCGTGCTCTTTCCCAGATAGATTGGAAGCCCCACATCCGGTTAACTTGTTTGGACCGCCAGTCTCTTGACATTAATGACCGTGATCAAGTTTCAAGGACACTTAAAGAGAACAGATGGGATTTTGTTATCAACACCACTGCCTATAAAAACGTAGAACAGGCTGAAATTGACAGACAGCCTTGTTTTAAAACAAACGTGGAGTCGGTGGAGTTTACGGCGAAAATTTGTGAAAGTCTTCACATCCCTCTTTTTCATTACTCACCAGACTATGTTTTTGATGGTAAAAAAAACTCCCCTTACGAGGAAGAAGATATCGTAAACCCTCTTAACCAATATGGCGCAACGAAAGAGGCAGGAGAGCGCCTCATTCGGCAAGCCAATCCTTTCCATTTCATTCTTCGTACCTCATGGATTTACAGTGATCGAGGGGAAAACTTCCTGAAAAAAATATGGCAGTTATGCCAACAAAATGAGACTTTCTTCTTTCCTTGCGATCAGGCGGGGGCCCCCACATCGGCTTGGGATGTGGCACGCACCACTCAAAAGATGATCATGGCTACGCTGCAAGAACCAGATTTCGACTCCTGGGGAACCTATCATTACACATCTGAGCCGGTTACCACTTGGTTTGAAATCAGTGAAAAGGTTGTTTCATTTTATAACCAAAAGGTCTCCCCTTCTGTAAAGCGCCAGGTCCTGCCCATCACAACCCAAGAGTCAAAGGAAAGATTTTCCGGTAAAGCAAAGAGACCCCTTTATTCTTATCTGGACTGCCAAAAAATAAAAAGTACTTTTCAGATCGAATTGAAAGACTGGAGGGAAGTCTTAATAAAGACTCTGGAAGGCATGGATGAAAAAACCTTTTGAGAAGCAAGGCATGAATGGAAAGAGCTGGATCCCAGCTTAGCCTGCCCGTAATTAACCAGGGGCTGGTGAGCTCTCCCGCCTCTGAGAAGTATCTTGTTATTTTGAGCGTCTGATTTTATAATGGCCCCTTGACCCTTGATACGCAACCCTTAGAATTTTCAAAGAGCATCCCATGAAGCTGACCGTCGAAAGATCCCTCCTGTGCAAGGCCCTGGCTCATGTCCAAAATGTGGCTGATCGACGCGCCGTATCCCCTATCCTGGGTCACGTCCTCCTTACAGCTGCAGCGAATGAGCTAACTCTATGCTCTACGGATCTGGACATGTCTATCCAAGAGACCGTGCCGGTTACCCTTATTGAGGAAGGAAGCCTTACGGTTCCAGCCCACCTTACCTACGACATCGTGCGCAAACTTCCGGAGGGTTGTGCGGTTGAACTGGTTGAAAAGAAAGAGTCCAATGAGCTTATTTTAAAGGCAGGGCGTTCTAGGTTTTCGGTACCGACACTCCCCGCTAAAGATTTTGTGCCTCTTAAAATCTCCGAGCTTCCCCACCAGTTTTCCCTTTCTGGCTCCGATTTAGGGTTTTTGATCTCCACCACCCGCTTCTCTATCTCTACTGAAGAAACACGGTACTATTTAAATGGGATCTATCTGCACACGCGCATGGGAAAAAATGGCCTGGTGCTGCGGGCAGTTTCAACGGATGGGCACCGTCTATCGCTGGCTGACATAGATGAACCCAAGGGAGCCGAGGGCATGCCGGATGTCATCATCCCTCGCAAAGCCATTTATGAAATATCCAAGCTTCTAGAGCAAGGCGGCTCTGAGGCAATCCTCTCGCTTTCTCATACCCAAATCAAAATCCAGGTGGGGATGGTCACCCTCATTTCCCGCTTGATCGATGGGACATTCCCGGACTATGAGAAAGTCATACCCTCACAGGCTACCCATTGCTTAGAAATTGATCGCATGAAGTTTTCAGAAGCTGTAGACCGCGTCTCCATTGTCTCCAACGACAAGAGCCGTGGGCTTAAAATGGACATCGAGGCCCAGAAAATTATCCTGTCAGCCCGTGGGCTGGATCAGGCTACGGGCAACGAAGAGATTGAGTCTACGTACATGGGGAAAAAACTCTCCTTGGGATTCAATTCAAAATATCTCTTGGACATCACCCAGCAGATTGGGGAAGAAAAGATCCTTTTCCAATTTTGTGATGAAACTTCGCCTGTCCTGATAAGAGCAGCCGGCGATGATAAGGCCCTTTATGTCCTTATGCCCATGCGCCTTTGAAGACAGGGGCGTATCCCGCGTTTAGACAGAGGCATGAGCACACCCCTTCCCCAAAGTGGGACAATGCGAGCCCTTTGCTTGGAGAATTTTCGCTGTTACCCCTCCTTGCATCTGGAAACTGAAGAGCCTTCGCTGGTTCTCCTGGGGCCCAATGGCGCCGGGAAAACTAACATCTTGGAGGCCGTCTCTCTTTTATCGGGGGGTAAAGGGCTTCGAAGTTCCAAGCTGAGCGAGATCCCCCACTGGGACTCGGGGAAAATATCTTGGGCCGTTTCAGGAGAGCTCACGCATAATGGGGCCACCATCGCCCTAGGCATAGGCGTGCGAGAGGATGATGAAGCCCAGGAAGGCCGGCGCATAGCAAAAATTAATGGGGCGCTAACCAGGGCCTCCCAATTATCTGACTGGGTGAGCATTCTATGGCAAACCCCCCAGATGGACAAAATATTCCAAGGGGGAATGTCTCTGAGACGACAGTTCCTGGACCGCATGGTGGCTGGCATTTTCCCCCTCCACAACCGCCACCTGCACCGTTTTGAGTATGCTCTGCGTGAGCGTGGCAAACTTTTGGTCCAAGGAGGCAGAGACCCTAAATGGATAGGTATTTTGGAAAAAACCATGGCCGAAGAATCCCTGGCCATCACCTCCTTAAGGGAGCTATTTCTGAAGGAACTCAACATTTTTTCGCAAAATGGCTCTACCCCCTTCCCCACAGTCACCCTCAAAATCCTGGGGGATGTTGAAGATATGTCTCGCCGCTTTACAGCTCTGGAAGCTGAAGAGAGAATCCAGGCGGTCTATGCCCTGGAAAGGCCCAAGGACATGACCCAGGGAGGAAGTGCTTCCACCGGCCCGCACAAAACCTCTGTGGAAATCCTATTCAGCCAGAAAAAAGGAATAGATGTCTGCTCTACGGGGGAGCAAAAATCTATCCTACTCAAAATTGTTCTTTCTTTATGCCGTCTGCACAAAAAAATGTTTGAACGCAGCCCCATCCTTTTACTGGACGAAGTAGCGGCTCATCTGGACTCAAGCCGTCGAGCGGATCTATTTGAAGAGCTGAGGATTTTAGGTGTACAATCTTGGTTGACAGGAACAGACCAACATGCTTTTCTACCTAGTATGAAAGATTCTCGTTTTTATGAAGTCCGCGAGGGCCAGGTCAACGCTCTTCGTGCCGGGATTCTTATCCCCTGACCCCTATGTCCAACCTCCTAACCGCCAGCGAGCTCCCCTCATGACAGAACCTACATCCACGCCCCATTATGGTGCCGATTCAATCAAGGTTCTGCGCGGACTTGATGCTGTGCGCAAACGTCCAGGCATGTACATCGGCGACACGGACGATGGATCCGGGCTTCATCACATGGTTTATGAGGTTGTGGATAATGCCATTGACGAGGCCTTGGCAGGACATTGCGACAGGGTCATCGTAACCCTGAATGCCGATGGGTCTGTTACTGTCGACGATAACGGAAGAGGCATTCCCACCGAGATCCACTCGGAAGAGGGTGTCTCTGCCGCAGAGGTCATTATGACCCAACTCCATGCGGGGGGAAAATTTGACCAAAATTCTTACAAAGTCTCTGGCGGCTTGCATGGAGTAGGC